>CAMBYJ010000024.1 GCA_945872015.1 Chitinophaga pinensis
TAGTACACTTTGCCAGAGCAGAAAACTACTCTGCGTGTTGATTTTGCAGTAGCTTTAGCATCATCAATTACTTCCTGAAAACCACCTTTTGTTAAGTCAGCAATTTCAGAAACGCATTTTGGATGACGCAATAAACTCTTAGGTGTAAACACCACTAACGGCTTTCTAAAATCACGATGCATCTGTCGACGCAACAAGTGGAAGAAATTAGCAGGTGTTGTACAGTTTGCTATTTGCATATTATATTCAGCACACAATTGCAAGAAACGTTCTAAGCGTGCGCTGCTATGCTCTGCACCTTGTCCTTCGTAACCATGTGGCAGCAACATTACCAATCCATTCATGCGGCGCCATTTATCTTCTGCACTACTTAAATACTGATCGATGATGATTTGTGCTCCATTACCAAAATCGCCAAACTGCGCTTCCCAGATAACTAATGAATCAGGCGATGCGAAAGCATAACCATATTCAAATCCGAGTACACCATACTCGCTCAACAACGAATTGTAAATATAAAATGGTGCTTGCTTATCAGAAATATTACTCAAAGGCACATACTGTTCTTCAGAGTCTTCTAATCGTATAACGGCATGCCTATGGGAAAATGTCCCACGCTCAACATCCTGACCACTTACACGAACAGGATAGCCTTCATTCATCAATGTTGCGTATGCAAGTAATTCACCCATTGCCCAATCAAGGCGACCAGGTTCGTTCATCATTTGCTTACGATCATCGAAGAGACGAACAATTTTATTGAAGAACTTTTTATCTGAAGGAAGAGATGTTATTTTCTCAGCGATAGCAACAATCGTTTTCTTATCGACTGCTGTTGTTGGCGACTGCTCAAAATCGGCTGGTGTACTTAAACGATATTCCGACCATCGTCCTTCCATAAAAGGAGTCACCTTTGTTTTTTCACGAAGCTTAGAATTATCAAGGTTACTTTGCAGTAGATCCTTGAACGACTTTTCCATTTCCTTCGCAAGGTTAGCTTCAACTATTCCTTCTGATAACAACTTCTGATTGTAAATCTCACGAGGATTTAAATGTTTTGCAATTTCTTTATACAATAAAGGCTGCGTGAATCTTGGTTCATCACCTTCGTTATGTCCGTATTTACGATAACATAAAATATCTATAAACACATCCTGATGGAAGGTCTGACGATATTCCATTGCTAAACGAATCGTATAAATCAATGCTTCTACATCATCGCCATTCACATGAAATACGGGCGACAATGTTACTTTACCGATATCAGTACAATATGTACTTGAACGCGCATCCGTATAGTTAGTCGTAAACCCTACTTGATTATTTATTACTAGATGAATCGTTCCGCCTGTAGAATAACCTTTCAGCAACGACATCTGAATAACTTCATAAACGATACCTTGCGCAGCAATAGCTGCATCGCCATGAATTAATATTGGAGCTATACTATTTTCAGTGTAATCTGGAGTTTCATCTAACTTAGCTCTTACAATCCCTTCTACAATCGGATCAACAGTTTCGAGATGAGAAGGATTTGGAGTCAAGCTTAAATGAACTTTCTTCTTATGCATTGTTTCAACATCAGTAGAAAAACCTAAATGATATTTCACATCACCATCAAATGCATTTTCATCAAACTCTTTTCCTTCGAACTCAGAAAAAATATCTTCGTAGCTTTTGCCAAGGATATTTGCTAATATGTTTAATCTTCCGCGGTGAGCCATTCCAATTACAAACTCTTTAATACCTAGCTCAGCGCCTGCATCAATCACAGCATCTAATGCAGGAATAGCAGACTCTGCTCCTTCAAGTGAAAATCTTTTCTGACCTGTAAATTTTGTGTGTAAGAAATTTTCGAATGCTACTGCTTCGTTCAATTTAGTAAGGATTCGCTTTTTCTCTTCTATTGAAAAGTTCTTATGATTTTTTGAACCTTCCATTCGCGACTGTAACCAGTTTATGATTTCCGGATTACGAATGTATTTATACTCGGCTCCTACACTCTGACAATAAGTTTCATCGAGGTGAGCAATAATATCTTTTAGTTTAGCAGGACCAATTCCTAACTCTTGTCCGGCAGAAAATATCGTTTCCATATCGGACTGTTCAAGTCCGAAATTTTCAATTGCTAAAGTGGGTTGATATTTTCTTCTTTCGCGAACAGGATTTGTTTTAGTAAAAAGGTGTCCTCGTGTACGATAACCATTAATCAGGTTTATAACTTTAAACTCCTTGTTTACTTTTTCAGGCACCACATCGGTTTCATCTCCGAAGCGAGCGCGGGCAAAATCAAACCCTAAAAAAAATTGTTTCCAGCTTGCATCTACACTATCTGGATTGCTCAGATATTGACGATACATTTCGTCCATTAACTCTGGAGAAATATTTCCGATAATACTATGTTGACTCATTTTTATTTAACGCCTGATTATACAAGCGCAAAGATAAAGTTTAACCACTTAATATCATCGAAAAAACAGAAGGAATTATTCCATCAGAAGTTATGGGAACAAGACACTACTATAATCAACTGTATTGACAAGTGGAAGATTACTTTGATACTTGGCATTTATCGACTTTATGCATTCGTTAGCAACCATAGCATAACCTCTTGCAGTAAGGTGATATCCATCTAACGACACTGCCCCACCATAAAACATATTTGAAGTTGCAGACGTCCCACTAAATGAATAACCACTCTTCAAATTGGCCATAAATCGATTAAAATCGAAGAAGGCAAACCCTTTACTAACTGCAGCGTTTCTAATATCAGAATTAAAAATTGCAATTCGGTTAGAAATTCTGCTTACTTCCAAGCTATCAAGCACATAATTCGCAGGAATTGGTTTTTGAGGGGTTCCCCATCCTCCGCAACTAACAGAGTCTGCATTAATCACATTTAAAATATACTCCCCGCGCTTAATCTGACGGATTACACCTCCTGTAGGTTCAGAAATTACAAGAGCATTATTTCCTTCCACAAAATTAATTCCCGGAGGAGAAACAGCATTTAAGTCGCTCGCCTGTTGTGAAGTTAATTTCAATCCATTGAATGGAAGTGCATTAAAATATGGCACAACAGATAAATCGGGAATATTTGCTGCGATTCCTTGTTGACCAGCTCCAGTTAATCCATCAAAAATATAATTAATGGCAGCTTCGAAAGTATCGATTGGTGTAATATCAAAAGTGTTTAATCCTCCAACTTCTCCTGCACCACCTGAGAATGCATAGTTATAGACATCTGATGCTCCAATCCAAACCATCACAAAAGTAGGGTTCAAATACTGAGCATCCCCAAGAACGGTTGATGACAATCCTGAAGTACCCGTATCGGAAGCCATCCGATGATAAAAAATATTTCCAGCGGGGTATGATTTTCCTGTAAACTGACTGTAAGCCTGAAACGATTTCAATCCTGGAATACAATAATTGTTATAATATTTTGCTCCTAACCAATCTAAACTTCTGTTATCAAAAGTAGTTTTTAAAATTTTGAAGGATGATTTATTCTGACAATTGATGTAAGATGACAAATAGGAACTACCCACCAATGAATTATTAATAAAATCATATCCTGCACCATTCCCATCTTGCATATAAGCCTGTGAAAATTGACCACCATCTGCTAATTGAAATTTGCCTGATAAAAAATTTGGAACCGCAGAAATCTGCGCGTTGCTTGTCAACGCACCATCAGAAAATCCTGAACCAAAATCATCGCCAATCGAGACAAAACGAGTAAAAACCGCCTCACCACTTGAGTACCGCGGCTCATCGAGATCAGGCTTACAAGATACAATCGAAGTGATTGCTAAGAATGCTATTATTTTCCAATTAAAATTCATAGTTCAATCCGATACCCGCAATAAATGCGTTAGCTTTATAGGTTCCGTTAAAGTTATTTATGTTTTTTGTTTCTCTGCGCTCATTAATATCTGAATAGCCAATAAACGCATCTAAAGAAAATGCTTTTTTCAATTGATAAGATGCACCACCTGTATAAGTGAACTTATTATTTTCAGGATAAGCTGGATGAACAAACGTATTTAAAACAGGGGCTAAATCAAATGCAAATCCTCCTCTAAAAATCAACTTTTTTGTATACTTATATTGAGCACCAAACCTAATAGCATATGAACCTGATAAATCTTGTTTAATATCAAAATTATATTGGTCATAATTGGCTACTTGAATCTGTAATGAATCAATATTTGCCCAATTAAAAATATTAACATCCATTGTCACCAACCAGTTTTCATCCAATTCATAAGCAGCGCCTAATGAAATAACAGATGGTAATTTAATAGATGAAGTAATTTCAGTATTTCCAGAAGGAAGAACGCCACTTGCTACGAGTGATGATGGAGCATTTTCAAGTGTAGCTTCTCCCTTTGCATTTTTGTAGTTTAGTCCACTTCGTAAGGCAAACCCTAAATGCCATTTTTTAACATTATAGTTTACACCTAAATTTAGTCCCAACGCACTACCTTTTAAATCATAATTCATGATTACATCACCACTGGCATTTTCATAATTGAGCGCTCTTGATACTTGATGCTGATACATCGTAATCATCAATCCTCCACCAATAGAGAATTTATTATTTACACGATATGAAATTGTAGGTTGAATGTTTCGAACACTCGATTTATTAGAGATGCAAATATATTTGCCCGCCCAATCTTTATCCCAAGTAATATTATTTTGAAACGGGTTATTGATTGCTAAACCAATATCTACTTTGTCATTAAATTTAAATACACCATACAAACTTGCTGGAAGATTGCTCGAATTTGACGAATAATATTTTTCGCCTGTATTCATTAAGAAAACTGTTTTCGGCGAATTGTAATTAATCCCGAGGTTGATATAATTCTTTTTCAGGAATGTCATTGTCGCAGGATTGTAAAACGCAGCACTTCCATCAAATCCTATGCTTGTTATCGTTCCTCCCATTGCCGATGATTTAATTCCTAAAAGTGGGTTATCACCAATCCCTGCAAATGAAATAACAGGAAAAAACACAAGTAAAACGATTCGGCTTAGTATTCGCATAAAAGAAAATAGTTAAACAAATTTAGGGCTCAATTAGTTCTAAATTACCAATGCGATTTCTAGTTATTAACACTTTTATGTGTCTTTATAAAGAGATATTTAAATCATTTTCACGTCGGAAGTTAAAGTTGTACGTATTACATTTGTTGCATGGAAAATAAGCACTTCGACATTATTGTTATAGGAGGAGGAATTGTTGGACTATCGACTGCCTACAAGTTAAATCTGCACAAACCTGATTTGAAAATTTTAGTTCTTGAAAAAGAGAATGCTGTAGCATTTCATCAAACGGGAAGAAATTCAGGTGTTATACACTCAGGTATATATTATAAGCCCGGAAGTTATAAAGCAAAAAATTGTGTCGATGGAAGAAGAGAACTTGTTGCATTTGCAAAAGAACATAATATTGCCCACGACATTTGCGGAAAACTAATTGTAGCAACTGACCCTTCAGAATTGCCTCATATGCACAAAGTGTTTAACCACGGATTGCAAAACGGAGTTGAAGACATCGAGTTGATTTCAGCAGATAAAATCAAAGAAATTGAACCTTACTGTGCAGGCATTGAAGGAATTCGTGTTGGTTGTACAGGTATAATTGATTTTGTTGGAGTTTGTAAAGTTCTTGCCGACTTAATTGAACAAAAATTTCCGGGAAGTAAAGTAGCGTTAGGACATGAGGTAACAGCTTTTATAAAAACGGATGGGAAAACAACAGTCGTTACACCGAAAGGTAATTTTACCTCAGATTATATTGTTAATTGCACAGGACTACAAAGCGATCGTATAGCTAAAAAAGATGGCGTTGATCCTGATATGAAAATTGTTGGCTTTAGAGGTGATTATTATGAATTGACCGAAGAGGCAAAACATAAAGTAAAACATTTGATTTACCCTGTTCCTAATCCGCAGTTCCCATTTTTAGGAGTGCATTTCACTCGTATGATTAATCATCCAACTGAATGCGGACCGAATGCCGTGTTTGTTTTTAAGCGTGAAGGATATGGCAAAACAGATTTCAATTTAGCAGATACTGTTGATGCATTAAGTTATGGTGGTACCTGGAAATTATTTTTCAAGCATTGGCAGTTCGGATTAGACGAATACCGCAGAGCATTTAGTAAACGATTATTCTTGCAACGACTACAACGATTGGTTCCAGATTTAAAAATGGAAGACATAGTTCCTGGAAGAGCGGGTGTACGTGCAATGGCGTTAGATTCATCTGGTCAGATGATTGATGATTTCAAAATTGTACATAGCGATAATGCTTTGCATGTTTTAAATGCTCCATCGCCAGCAGCCACGGCTTGTTTAGCAATAGGAAGTGCGGTCACAGAAATGGCCAAACAACATTTCAAGATCAATTAAAAAAATAAAGGGGAGCATAATACTCCCCTTTTTTGTGAACTAATTTTTTTGGAATTATTTCTTTAGCTTATCTCCAAATACCTTTTTGAATTTCTCAACTTTTGGCTGGATAACAAATGAACAGTAAGGTTGATTTTGATTATCATTATAATAATTCTGATGATAATCTTCTGCTTTATAAAATGTGGTGATTGGACTTACCTCTGTAACAACTGGATTTGCAAACGCATGTTCCTTATTTAATTTTTCAATATAGGATTGTGTGGTTTCCTTTTGATAATCGTTATGATAAAAAACAACTGAACGATATTGCGTTCCTACATCAGCCCCCTGACGATTTAAAGTAGTTGGATCGTGAACTGTCCAAAATACTTGTAACAATTCATCGAATGATATTTTAGTTGTATCATAAACAATTTGTATTACTTCTGCGTGTCCTGTAGCACCACTACATACTTGCTCGTAAGTTGGATTAGCACGCTGGCCGCCTGTGTATCCACTTGCAACAGATACGACACCATTTAATTGCTGATAAACAGCCTCAACACACCAGAAACATCCTCCACCGAATGTAGCGGTATCTAAATTTTTTGTTTCCATAACTTTACTTTTTTGATTGTTGTTTAAATCCTCTGATTTTTTTTGATTCCCATTGTCAGGGTTAGTGCAAGCCATAAATATAATGGCACCTGCTAAACTGATTAAATACTGTTTCATAGCTGTTAGTTTTCAGATTAGTCGTTTGAAAACACTAAACCTTACAACAACCCAAACATTTTTTAGTTTTCAGCTTTAAAATGCGGACTTACAAAATCTTTCAGATAAAAAGGTTCAAAGTAGGCAACGTCTTCAAATACTTTTTCCTGGTATGATTTTAAGGCTGGTTTTATCAAGCCAATAGCAGAAACTGAAAACGATTCATCAATAGCAACATTTAATTTGTTTTCAAAAAACGTTTTTGACTTAGCTGCTCCACTTCCAATTAGTGTATAGTTTATTGTTGACTGAAAAGAAAAACTATCGGAATGTAAAATCTCTGCTACTATCGGATGAACTTCATCTAATTCCTGATTATAGATTGCTCCATATACTTCCATACGACGTGCATCTAAAAGCGGTACTACATAACCGTTATATTCGGAATTGTTTAAGTAAAACAGTTGCGCCATCGACTGAGTAGTTGCAATGGCAATCAGCGGAATATTTAAAGCATAGCATAATCCCTTAGCTGTAGAAACTCCAATACGTAATCCAGTATAGCTACCTGGCCCTTTACTTACTGCAATTGCTTTAAGGTCGGAAGGCTTTACTCCACTTTCTTTTAAAACTTGATCAATGTAAACAGCAAGAGAAGAAGCGTGGTCACGAATGGGTTCAGAAGTTTTTTCAGCAACAACAACTCCATTATCTGCTAGAACAACAGAACAAATGTCGGTAGCTGTTTCAATATGTAAAATCATTACTCTTCCTTAGCAAAAAGTTCTTCTTTCGGCACAACCTTAACAACATCACCGTCTTTTAATGATTTCGAAATTGCTCTGAAAGGAGACGTTACTACTTGATCTGCATTTGTTAATCCTTCTAAAATCTGAATATTCATATTATCCTGAATACCTGTTTTAACAAACTTCATTTTTACTTTTCCATCTGCAAAAACGAATACACATTCTTTCACTTTAGCATTTGATACTTCGGTTACTTTTTTATCTTGCGACTTAACAGAATCACGTGTAGTAACAGCAGCAATTGGCACCGACAAAACGTTAGCAACACGATTAGTGATGATATCGATAGTAGTTGACATTCCTGGACGAAACGGACTAAAATCGGCAGACTTGCCTTCTAACAAATCCTGATACGACTCACGTAAAATTCTTGCTTTAACAGTATAGTTCGTTACTTGGTCGGTAGATTGAACACCAGATACTGAAGCAGAATTAGCTACTTCTGTTACTACCCCTTTGAACTTTCTTCCAAGGTAAGCATCAATTTCAATTTCTGCAGTATCGCCTCTAGAAACACGAACGATATCACTTTCACTTACATCAACACTCACTTCCATTTCATTCAGATTTGCCAAACGCATAATCTCTGTACCTTCCATCATATTTGTCCCAACAACACGCTCTCCTTTTTCCTTACTCAACTTAGAAACTGTTCCATCAACAGGAGCATAAATATTAGTTTTATTCAAATTCTCTTTTGATTCCTTTAAACTTGCTTGCGAACTTTTGATAGTAAACTCCGAAGAAGCAATCGCCATTCTTGCAGCATCTACTTCTGCTTTTGCAACTTCATAGGCCGATTTTATTGATTCAAAATCCTGCGCAGAAATTACTTTATCATCGTATAACTTTTTATTACGATTATAGGTTAACTCTGCCTTTTGTAATTGTGATTCAGCTTGTGTTAATCGCGACTTACTACTTGATAAATTAGCTACTGATCCATTAACTGCAGCTTGCGCACGATCGAGACTTGACAAATAAATTTCAGGATTGATTTGACAAAGCAAAGTTCCTTTTTTAACAACGTCACCTTCTTTCACATATAGCTCTACTATTTCTCCCGACACATCGGCTGAAATTTTTATTTCTTTTTCAGGTTGTACTTTCCCACTTGCAGAAACTGTTTCTACGATATCGCGCTTAGCAGCAGATTCAACACTGATTTTAGTTGCATCGTTAGAGCCAATCCACCCAGCTTTTTTTGCTACAACTAATCCAATAACTATTATAACAATCGCAATTCCTATTTTCTTTTTCATACGATAAAATGTTAGAATGCAAGCGGGTTGCCTGCATAAAAATCAAGTATTTTAATTTTAAATATCAAATCAAATTTTGCTTGTAGTAAATCTACCTTACCACGAGTTAGGTTATTCGTAGCCGTTAGAAACTCCAGCGAACTAGTTAATCCAGCGTTATATCTTTTCTCAGCATACTTGTAAGCTTCATCAAGTGCAGTAACACTTTTATCTAATGCCTGATATTTTTTCTGAGCTGCATTTACATCTGCAACTGCTTGTTGTACACTTTTAAAAACTGTATTCTTTGCTTGTTGTGAATTTGTTTCGGCGGATAGCAAATTCAATTTTGCATTACTTACTCTATAACGCGAAGAAAAACCGTTGAAGATTGGGATACTCAAGCTAACTCCCACTGCCCTCGTTACATTATTATCAAATTGCGTGGATAGTGGCGTTTTTACAAAATCTGTTTTGAATGTTGGCGCCAACACATCTTCACCGGATGTTGTAATATACCCAGTAGGAAAAAAACCTAGATATTGCGGAGTACCATCAGGATTGCGTGTTGTACTCGAATAACCAGAGGCCAATGAACCAAACATAGTTATGCGAGGCATATAACTTCCTCTTGCAATGCTAACCGAAGTTGAGGCACTTGCTTCTTTGAAGTTAGCACTTTTAATTTCTGGCAAGTGTGATAATGCTAATTGAAATAACTCATCTGCTGTTATATTTATCACAGATGAAGTTGGAATGTCTACTTGTGGTGTAACAATATCGAAATTAGCAACACTATCTAATTCCAGTAATTGAGCGAGTGATAACCGAGCAATTGTATTTTGGTTTTCAGCTGTTATATTATTTAGTTCTTCATTTGCTAATTGCGATTCAGCATCCAATAAATTTCCTTGTGTCATAGCTCCAGCATCGGCCATAGACTTTGTTCTATCGCGCTGACGTTTGGATTCGTTTACTCTTGCTTGCGTTAATTTGTATTGTTCTTTAGTATATAAGAATTGCAAGTATGCAGAAACAACACTCAAGGAAATATCATTTTGGATTTTCTTTAAATCGTTTTGCCCAGCCATGAAATTCAGTTTGCTTTGCTTGAGCGTATTTTGCAATTGAAAGCCGTTAAAGATTGTTATATTAGAACTTAGCGAAGGATTAATCGATTTGATTTCAGCATTTGTAAAGGTGTATGAAAACGGGTCTACTGATCGTCCCCAGTTAAAGCTTCCATTACCTGATGCATTTAGTGTTGGAAAGAAAGAATAAAAACTCTGATTAACAGTATTCTCTTGCGATTGTGTAGATATGTATTGTTGCTTAACTGATAAATTATTTTGCACGGCATAATCGACACATTCTTGCAAACTCCATTGCTTTTGCGAAAAACCGCTTATCGGATAAAGGAGCAATAAAAGCAGCAACAAATAAAACGACCGATAACTAACTTTCATAAATAAATTATTTGCTCGCAAAGTTAAGTAAAGGGTTTGATATAAATTGTTAAAGTTAGGGCAATAAAAAAGCGGGCTTTATAAGACCCGCTTAATTTGTATCATTTGATATTCTTAGTTGAATACTCTTACCATAAAAACAACTTCCTTAAGTCGTTTAATTTGAGTTGCTCTATCTACACCAATCAATAATTTATTGGCTGGAAGAAGTATCGCATTATCATCATTTTTAGAATTAATATAATCGTTAATCCATTTCGATTTCACAGCAAACGAAGCACCTTCGACCGATTCATTTTTTCCACTGATAATTCCAATTAAATTACCTTGATTATCGAATAATGGACCGCCAGAGTTACCTGGATTAACAGGAATACTAATTTGGTATGCAGTTGTATCACCTTCGAAACCTGTGTAAGAGCTGATAGAACCATCTCCAAAAACTAAATCTTCGCGAGGGAAACCAAGTGTAAAAACTTTTTCGCCTGGATCAGAAATAGATTTCTTTAGAGCAAATGGAATTTCTTTAAAGCCTGGAAAGCTATCTTCTTTTATTTTAAGCATTGCCAAATCAAGCGACTTATCTGAATACACTACTTCTGCTTGCAGCTGACCAACAGATTCGTTGCTGATATAAATTTGTTTCGCATCTTGAACTACGTGATAGCTAGTTAAAACATAACCATCTTTCGTAATTGCGAATCCAGTTCCTGTAAATTGCTTAAGCTCTCCTTTCACATCATCGGCATTTATTCCTTTGATGATTTCTTTCTGATTCTTTTTAATCTTTTCTACCTCACGACGTAATTCGCGGTAGGCGTTTTGATTTTTTGAAGAGCCATTACCAAATATCCAAAGTGACAAAGAAACAGCACTTAATAAGAAGATACTGATTGCTGCTGCAATTGAAAAATAACTTCTTTCCTTTCCAAATATAACTTTTGTTGCCTTACCTGACTTAACTACTTTTAATGGTGCAGGCGCGTTGAATAAGTCGTATTCTACCTCTTCGTGAATGCGTTCTATTTTCTTTTTAAGAGCTAAGCGTTCGCGGTAATTTTCAAAAGCGTTTTTAAGTGATAAAAAATCATTTACTGATGCTAACATTTGAGGGTCATTCTCTAACCATTGCTCAAAAATGCGAAGCTCCTCGGGAGTTAATTCCCCGAAACAGTACCTTTCTATAATCTCATCAATCTCTCTGGAGTTCTTCATTGGTTACTAATCCGTTATTAAAGACTTCGAAAAAACTCTTCTTGAGCCTTTTCAAACATTTATACTTTTGATTTTTTGCATTATCTGCATTTGTATATCCAAATTTCTGCGTGATTTCTTCCATACTGTTACCATTGATGTAAAAATCTTTGAGAATAGATCTGCATGGTTCGCCTAATTGTTCGAGGGCCTGATTCATTGCGTAGAATTGCTCTTCGCGTTCGTCCGTTTTATCTTCCTCGATTGGGAGATAGTCTTCACTATCATTCAACTCTTCAGTAGTAAAACGCGATTTACGTTTTAGCTGCTTAAGCCAAAGGCGGCGACCAATTGAATATAAGAACGTTTTAATGCTACAGTTTAATTCAAATCCATCCTGCTTTAGCTTCTCACAAAAAACAATAATTGTTTCCTGATAAGTATCCTTCGCTTCTTGCAGGGAGCCACCGTTATTTAAAATGAAACTTACTACGGTTTGATAATTCTGACGATAAACTACTTTAAGTGTTTTATCATCTCCTGCCTGGAGTAGTTCCAATACTTGAATTTCGGCAACAGGTTGAACCTGATTCATGCTGGTTTGTCTTTAATTCGATTTATTGTAAAAGGTAACCCTTATTAAAAGCAAATGTCAGCAATTATTTTTTAGTAACCCTCATTAAGTTTCAATTTTCAATGTTGATTTTCAATTGTTTAAGAAATATTTTCAAAAACCGAGAAAAAATTGGGTTACTAAAATTTAATTGGGGTATTAAGCTGTAAGTTTAACCAAAATCAAAAACAAACAAAATGAAAAAATTATTCACATTCTTTGCTGTTGCAACTTTCGTTGTTGCATTATCATCTTGCGGTGGAGCAAAAACTGAAGAAGTAACTGCTACTGAAGAAGTAACTGCTACTGAAGAAATGCCAGCTGAAATGCCAGCTACAGAGTCAACTGAC
>CAMBYJ010000025.1 GCA_945872015.1 Chitinophaga pinensis
AAATTCCCTTTACAGTAATTAATACCGTCTATTCTAGCATGTACGGTGACATAATAGAACTTGCCAGATTTGAGTTGAGGTGTAACATTGCTTAGTTTACACCATCTTGTATTTGAAATATATCTCGAAACGACGTTGCTTCCACGACCTCTTGCATCCGTTTGAATGAAGTTAAAAACATATATTGGTTGTTGATTCAAATAAGGTAATACCAAGGTGCTTTTGATAGAATCATTAAGAGAATAACTGTATTTACCGTTGAATACATCCAATAGTTGCGGTTCTCTGATAGATCGTAATACAACTGGTTGTTGGATGTAAGCTACATTGTTTGCATCGTAGCACGTGAGTCCAACGATTGAAGTATCTAAAAAAGCTCCATCCTGATTGACCATATAATATTCAATTTGTTGTGTTGTTGAACCGTTACTCCACTCATAACGGTTGTATCCTGATGGACCAACCAAGGTAAAGCTTGATGGCTGACAACCACTAAAAAATCCATTGGGAGAGGTGATCTGAGCGTTTGTGGTAGCGCTTTTGAAAAGTAACAGAATTATTAATAACTTTTTCATGTGTGTTTGATTTAAAAACAATTTACATTATTTGATCATTTTTTGCTGCTTTTTATGTGTAATTGACATTTTGATAGGTCAAAAGTTCAGTTTGTTAGGGTAATTTGAAATGGTTAATATGGCAAAACACACCTTTATTAATGCTTCTTCATGGCTTTTCATGGTTAGAAAATCCTTCGTTCGAAAGAATTGGTTTTTACTTCTGACATCACAAAAGGTTTTGGTAAATTTGCTTCAGAAATAAAGAACTGTGAAATCAAAAACACTAAAGCAAAACAAGGTTAATGTTGTAACATTGGGATGCTCAAAAAATCTGGTCGATTCAGAAGTATTAATGGGTCAATTAAAAGCCAATCAATTTGATGTGACGCATGAGAGCACTAAACAAGATGCGGCCATTGTAATTATTAATACTTGCGGATTTATTGATAATGCTAAACAAGAAAGTATTGATACCATCCTGCATTTTGCAAAGCAAAAGGAAGCCGGCAAGATTGAAAAGCTAATTGTTACAGGGTGTTTGTCAGAACGCTATAAGCCAGATTTAGAGAAAGAAATTTCAAACGTTGATGCATACTTTGGTACGCGCGATTTGCCTTTGCTTTTAAAAACATTGGGAGCAGATTATAAGCACGAATTAATAGGTGAACGGTTATTAACCACACCTCGTCATTTTGCATACATGAAAATTGCGGAAGGTTGCGATCGGCCTTGTTCTTTTTGCGCGATTCCTTTGATGCGTGGAAATCATATTTCTAAACCAATGGAAGAGTTAGTTCAGGAAGCCAAAAATTTAGCTGCTAATGGAACTAAGGAGTTGCTTTTAATTGCGCAGGATTCTACTTATTACGGACTCGATTTATATAAAGAACGCAAGCTTGCGGAACTGATGCAACGCTTAGCAGATGTGAATGGCATAGAGTGGATTCGATTGCATTATGCTTTTCCCGCAGGATTTCCAATGGATGTGTTGGATGTGATGAAATCAACTAGCAATATCTGTAATTATTTAGATATGCCTTTGCAACATGTAAGCGATAATATGTTGAAGTCGATGCGTAGAGGAACAACCCGCGAGAAGACGTATAATCTAGTAAATACAATTCGTGAAAAAGTTCCAGGCATCGCATTGCGTACAACGTTGATTGCAGGATATCCAGGAGAAACAGAGCAAGATCACGAAGATATGTTGCGATTTGTGGAGGATTTGAAGTTTGATCGATTGGGCATCTTTACCTATTCACATGAAGAGAACACACATGCGCACTCGTTAGTAGATGATGTTTCGCAAGAATTAAAAATTGAAAGAGCGCAAGCAGTTATGGCTGCTCAAGAGTCTATTTCGGCAGAATTAAATCAGCAAAAAGTTGGCAAGGAATTCAAAGTGTTATTTGATAGAAAAGAAGATAATCACTTTGTAGGAAGAACAGAATTCGATTCTCCAGAAGTTGATAATGAAGTATTGATTGATGCTACTGATGCGTATGTACGTGTTGGCGATTTTGCAAATGTGAAAATTATTTCTGCGTCTGAATTTGATTTGTTCGGTGAGCTAATAAAATAAAGCATGCGTAATTACAAGATTTCATTAAGTAACAGTAACTGGAAAAATAATCTGTTAGAGGATTATTTGAAAGGTTCTGACTTTTTGAAATCGTTTTATAATTACGAACCTAAATTCGATAATCTTAATCAGGCAATTAGTGATAGAAAGAAATTCCCTATCGATAGAAATTTACTTGTGGATGTTTTATTAGAACAAAATAAAGACTCTTTACATTCTAATGGTTTAGCTGAAACGATACAATCATTAAAATCTGAAAACATCTTTACAATTACGACTGGTCACCAGTTAGGTATTGCTGGTGGACCTTTATTTTTCATTTATAAAATCATCACCACTATTAAACTAGTCAAGCAATTAAATGATCAACATCCCGATCATCGGTTTGTTCCTATTTTCTGGATGGCTTCCGAAGATCACGATTTTGCAGAGATAGCAAGTGTACAGGTATTTAATAATAAACTAACATGGGAATATCCTAATGTTGCAGGAGCATGTGGCGAATTATCAACTGATTCGTTGAATGGATTAATTGAGGAATTAAAAAAGATTAATGGCGAATCAGCGAATGCAATTGAATTAAATAAAATACTTTCTGATTGTTATCAAACAGGATTAACACTTGCAGCCGCTACCCGAAAATTGGTTTATGCAATATTAGGTGAGTATGGAGTTGTTGTAATTGATGCAAATGATGCACGACTGAAAAAAGCATTTGCTGAAATTATGCGTGATGAATTAATTAATCATACTGCGCATCAAAAAGTAAATGAAACATCTGAGCGATTAGCAGAAAAATATCATCCGCAGGTTTTTCCAAGAGAAGTAAACTTATTTTACAAGGATGAAAATTTGCGTGAGCGTATTGTTGATAATAGAGATGGAGTTTATAGTGTAACAAATACAGATTTATTTTTTTCGAAGGATGTTTTGCTCGACATGCTCGATAAGAATCCTGAACGTTTTAGTCCGAATGTAGTCTTACGTCCTTTGTATCAGGAAAAAATATTGCCAAACATTGCCTACGTGGGTGGTGCAGGTGAATTAGCCTATTGGTTGCAATTTAAATCGTTGTTCGATTATCATCAGGTTTGCTATCCGATCCTGATTAATAGAAATAATGCTTTAATTATTTCTGAAAAACTTTTGAAGAAAGCATCGTCAGCAGGAATTAATGAGACCGAGATTTTTCAAGATGAACAAGCACTGATTAAATTAGTTTTAGAAAGAACGGTAGCCGATGATTTTTCTGCGAAGGAAAACATCGATGCAGTTTCAAGAGAATTCGATGCGATTGCAGTAAAAGCAATTTCAATTGATGCATCAACAGAAAAATACATTCTGGCAGAGCGACAAAAAACAATCAATGCATTAGAGAACATTGAGAAGAAAATGCTTCAGGCTATCAAAAAGAAAAATGAAAGCTCTTTAAATGTTTGTAGGCAAATTACGGAAGAAGTTTTTCCAAATAATCATCCACAAGAGAGAGAGCAATCGTTTATTTCGTATTACTTAAAAGAAGGTAAAGAGGGTATTCAATATCTACTTGAAAATTTCAAACCATTGTCGAATGAAATACTAATTGTTGTAACAGAATAGAAATTATGAATAACAACACACGCAATCCATTTAATTTAATTGTACTCGTTTCGGCACTGGGTTACTTTGTCGACTTATTCGATTTGCAATTATTTAATTTAGTAAGTAAAGAAAGTTTAAAAGGGATTGGTATTGTTGATCCTAAATTAATCGACTTATACGATTATCAATTGTTCTTATGGCAAATGGGAGGGATGTTAGTTGGCGGAATTTTATGGGGTGTTTTAGGAGATAAAAAAGGAAGGAAGTCGGTATTGTTTGGTTCTATTTTATTGTATTCATTAGCCAATATTGCGAATGCATTTGTTTGGAATGTTGAGCAATATGCATTTATGCGTTTTATAACAGGACTTGGTTTGGCAGGTGAGTTAGGTGCTGCGGTAACGTTAGTATCGGAAACTATGCATAAAGAATCGCGAGGTTGGGGGACTATGTTAGTTTCTGTTGGAGGCGCTTTAGGTGCTGTTCTCGCTTCATCTATGGTAGGACAAGATTTAAGTATAGGTTCACTTGCAAATTGGCAGGTAGCTTATTTGATAGGTGGTATCTTAGGATTGCTTTTATTGTCACTTCGTGTAGGTACTATCGAATCAGGAATGTTTAAGTCTATGGATAGCTCTGAAAAAATCAAACGTGGTGATTTACTAATGATTTTTGGTAATAAAGAACGCTTGTTAAAATACATGCTTTGTTTAGCCATTGGAATTCCTATCTGGTGTAGTGTAGGAATATTAATGAAGTTTAGTGTGAAGTTCTCTGAACCTGATTTGTTAAATATTAATGGTGGTCCTGCTTTGATAACGAAGGCAGTGATGTTTACTTACCTAGGATTTTCCCTCGGTGATTTATTAAGTGGCGGTATGTCGCAATTAATGAAGAGTAGAAAAAAAGTCTTGTATATCTATCTCGTTTGTTGTGCCTTGTTTTACTTCGGATTTTTATTTTCGAAAGGCATCAGTTTAGATTTGTATTATTTCTATTTCTTCTTATTAGGAATTACATCAGGTTACTGGACCATCTTTGTAACGATGGCGGCAGAACAATTTGGCACCAACCTTCGAGCAACGGTTGCTACTACAACGCCTAATATAGTAAGAGGTTCGGTAGTGCCAATTGTGTTGTTATTTAAATATTGGGAGCCAGCATATGGTACGATTAATTCTGCTGTAGCGTTGGGTGTTATTAGTTTTGTTCCTGCTTTTATAGGTGTGTATTTCATCAAAGAAACATTTAACAAAGAACTTAACTATCATGAGAAGTAAAAAGACATTAGTGATTGGAGCATCTACAAATCCTGAGCGCTACTCCTATCGTGCAATATTAAGTTTGTTATCACACGGACACGAAGTATGTGCTGTTGGTTTGCGTAATGGTAATATTGGCGAATGTGAAATTGTAAAGGAACAATTACTTTTTGGTGATGTCGATACAGTAACTCTTTATATTAATCCCGATAATCAGGTTGTTTATTACGATTACATTATTCAAATAAATCCAAAGCGTGTAATCTTTAATCCTGGAACAGAAAATCCGGAGTTAGAAAAAATGCTTGCTGATAAAAACATTCCTTTTGAGCATGCATGCACTTTAGTGTTGCTTGCTTCTAATCAATATTAGTTTCGCTAATAAATGTAAAGGATGTTCCAATTCCTACTTCTGAATCTACACGCACTTTCATCTGATGGAAGTTGGCAATCGTTTTTACGATAGGTAGTCCTAATCCAAAACCTTCAGCAGTTGAATTGTGTAAGCGTTTAAATCGATCGAAGATGCTTGGAATTTCTTCTTTCTTCATTCCTACACCCGTATCTTTTATCTCAATCGTAAATTCATTACCGATAGTTTTTGTAGTGATGATAATATTGCCACCTTCTTTATTGTATTTGATGGCATTATTAATCACATTGGTAAACATGGTGTATAAAAGTGCTTTATTACCTGGATTGATTTCAATGTTATCGTAAAACTGACGAATGATTTTAATATCCTTCTCCATCAATCGTTCTTCAATCTCTTCAAGAACTTCATTAAGCAACTGCAGTAAATCTACTTTTTCATTCTTTAAATATTGATCATTTTCGATTTTAGAAATTAATAAAAGCGCCTTAATGATTTTACTCATTCGATTAAGTGTTCGCTGAGAGTCGGAAAGTTTTATCATTACCTCTTCGTTCAGTTCATGTTCAATCATTAAATTTTCTAAACGATTTTGTATGATACTAATCGGCGTTTGTAACTCATGCGATACATTCGAGATAAATTCTTTCTCAATTTGAAAAGCATCTTTCAACATTAACATCATTTCATTGATGCGTTGATCAAGTTTATTAAATTCTCTTGTCGTTGTATTGATCTTAGTAAAATCGAAGTTGTTTGGAGACGGAACGGGTTTTAATTTTCGTTCCATAATTTTATTCAACGGACGCATCAAGATGGTTACGAATCCTAAGTCGATAAACAAACTCACCAAAACGAAAAACAACATGATGATGAATGAAAATTGCTGGAAGGTATTTTTTAATTGTTCGATTGAGCCAATTCCTTCACCAACATTTAATTCATATAACTGATTGTCGTACGTGAATGGTCGTTTGATGATACGGTGCTTCATTACTTCTCCGTTAGAAGAACGCCATTCTTCGTCGCTAATATCCATATCCCTCGACATTTTTCTAGGATCGAGAATAGGGTAGATAGCAACGAACTCTTCTTTCAGGATATTATAACTTTCAAAACTGCAATCTTGCTCTAAGGTAATCTCTTCGATGCCGCCTTTCTTTACAGTTAGCAATACGCGTTCAGATCTTGCTACTAAACGTTTGTCAATATGATCGTACACCAACTTCTGTACGATGATTGGAAGAATAGCATTAAAAGCCAACACGATTATCAATTTAGATAATCCGTTGTAAATCGCAAATTTGGTTTGTATCGTTGGCGACTTTCTTCTCTTAATGAAGTTGGGTAAAAATTTCATATTTATAAATTCACTCGGTAACCAACACCTCTTACTGTTTCAAACCAATCAACTGAACCATGCGCTGATAATTTCTTTCTTAAATTCTTAATATGCACATCAATGTAGTTCGATTCGTAATCGTCATCTAATACATCACCCCAGATATGTTCTGTAAGTTGCGTTCTTGTGAGCACTCTGTTTTTATGTAGTCCAAGGTAATGCAATAAATCAAATTCTTTTTTTGTGAGATTGATAGCATTGCCATTGCAATGTACGGTACGATTTGAAATATCAATTTCATATTCGGCAATCTGCATTACATTCGATTTTAGTCCGTGTTTACGACGTAAAATTGCCTGCATGCGTGCTTGTAATTCTGCTAACGAAAATGGTTTACCGATGTAATCATCAGCACCTAAATCGAGACCTTTGATTTTATCTTCTACTTCACTGCGTGCTGTTAAAATAATAAAAGCGGCTTCACATTTTTTCTTTTTCGCTTCTCTTAAAAGTTCAAGTCCATCCATATCAGGTAAACCTAAATCGAGCAATACAAAATCATACTCATTTGATAGCACCATGTCGGTTCCAGCTTTTCCATTAAAGGCCACATCGCAATTGAAATTCTGACGCGTCAAATAAATTTCCATCTCGTGAGAGAGTGAGCGTTCGTCTTCTACAATTAATACGTTCATGGTAAAGCAGATTTATTACGAATATAAATATTTATAAAGTTATGCTGAATAAGCGTTGCAAGGTAAGTGCGGCAAAATGAATTTTTAAGGAATTTTAAATTTTATCGAGGTTTGATTTGATAATTGCCAAGGCTGAATGCAATTCCTCTTTTGTGATAGTGAGTGGTGGAGCAATTCTGAATTTATAATCAGCAAATAAAAACCAATCGGTGATTAATCCATCTTGAATACAATTTTTGATGAAGGTAAAATTCTCTTCTTTCGAACTTAATTCCGCTGCGAGTAATAATCCTTTACCATTAATCGATTTTATCTTCGGATGCTTTAGTTCTTCTCTGATGATAGCTTCACATTCTTGAATATGTGTTGTGGCTAATACTTCATTCACGATTCCTAAAGTAGCCAACGAAGCCATACACGATACTGGATGTCCGCCAAAGGTGGTGATATGTCCTAATACCGGATTGTGACTAAGTTCTTTCATCAGCGAATGCTTTGCAGCAAATGCACCGATAGGCATTCCGCCACCCATTCCTTTTGCCATTAAAATTACATCAGGAATTAAATCGTAATGTTCGCACGTCCAGAATTTACCAGATCTGCCAAAGCCTGATTGAATTTCATCCACTACTAATAAAGCACCTGATTGTTCGCATTGAACTTTCAATTTAGAAACAAATGAAGCATCTAATGGAATAGCGCCTACTTCTGCTCGTATTAATTCAACAAATACACCTGCTGTTTCGTTATCAATCTTCGATAATTCACTTTCGTCATTCGGATTTAGAAATTCGATATGCGGTAATAAGGGCTGATAAGCTGATGAAAAATATTCGTCACTCATCAGACTTAAAGCACCATTCGTACTTCCGTGATAGGAGTTCTTAAATGCAATTATTTTTTTGCGACCTGTTGCACGCTTCACTAATTTAATAGCGCCCTCTGTTGCTTCTGTTCCCGAATTAAGAAAGTAAATACTATCGAGGTTTCCAGGAAGTGTTTGTGAAAGGGCAGCGGCTAATTTTACCTGTGGACTTTGAATGTATTCACCATACACCATTAAGTGCATGTGTTTGTTAAGTTGTTCTTGTATCGCAGCTATTACCTTCGGATGTCGGTGACCAACATTACTCACCGAGATCCCACTTATAAAATCAAGATAACTTTTACCATCACTACCAAACAAATAAACGCCTTCAGCTTTTTCAATTTCCAATGCCAGCGGCTCAGGACTAGTTTGAGCTACGTGACTAAAAAATAATTGCCGCTGACTTATATGCATACAGTTTACAACGAAGCAAGAGCTTCTTCAATCGATTTTATTTTTGATTCTGCATCCGCTTTTTTCTTTTGCTCTGCAGCAACAACATCAGGTTTCGCATTGTTTACAAATCGTTCGTTGCTCAATTTAGCAGCTACCGATTTCAAAAATCCTATTGTGTATTCTAACTCTTTTGTTAATCGTTCTTTTTCTGCGTCTTTGTCAACAGCTTCCGAAAGTGGAATATAGCATTCGTAATGTTGAACGACAAAAGGAAATGCGCCACTTGGCTTTTCTTCTGATGTTGTAATCGTACTTAAATTAGAAAGCTTAATAATTGAACTTCCAAATTGGTCTAACGCTACCGTATTACCGACTTTCGAAATAATTAGTTCTAACGATTCCTTTGGTGATATTCCTTTATTCTGACGGAAATTTCTGATTTCAGATATCATCGTAGAAGCAACTGCAAAATTGCTAATGATACTTTGATTTACTGGTTGAACTTCTGGCCATTTATTTACAATCAAATCATCTCCTTCTTTTCTGTCGCCTATCAAATGCCATATTTCTTCTGATACGAAAGGCATAAACGGATGTAAGATGCGAACGATATTTTCGAAGAAGCCAATTGTTGCAGCGTAAGTAGTTGAGTCAATCGGTGACTGATATGCAGGTTTAATCAATTCAAGATACCAAGCGCAGAAGTCGTCCCAAACTAATTTGTAGGTAGCCATTAATGCATCCGACATACGGTATTTGTCGTAATGGTCATTAATCTCTGCTAACGAAGCATTGAATTTATTTTCGAACCACTCGATAGACGTTTTGCAATAATCAGGTTGCGCAAGTGTTGAATCTACTTCCCATCCTTTTACTAAACGGAAAGCGTTCCATAGTTTATTCCAGAAATTTCTTCCTTGCTCGCATAGCGATTCATCAAACAATAAATCGTTTCCTGCAGGAGATGAAAGTAACATTCCAGCACGAACACCATCAGCACCAAACTTTTCAATTAATTCTAATGGGTCGGGAGAATTACCTAGCGACTTGCTCATTTTTCTTCCTTGCTTATCACGAACAATTCCTGTTAAGTAAACATTTTCAAACGGACGTTTACCACGATACTCATAACCTGCCATAATCATACGTGCAACCCAGAAGAATAAAATTTCAGGGGCTGTTACTAAATCATTAGTAGGGTAGTAGTAGTTGATGTCTGCACCATCCGGATTTTTAAATCCATCAAACACTGAGATTGGCCATAACCATGAAGAGAACCAAGTGTCGAGTACATCTTCATCTTGACGGATATCCGCAACTGTTACATCAGCATTCTTTTCTTTTATTGCAGCCAATGCTTCTTTCGAAGTTTTACAAACAACATAATTCCCTTTGTTATCATACCAAGCAGGAATACGTTGTCCCCACCACAACTGACGAGAGATACACCAGTCGTGTACATTCTCCATCCAATGGCGATAGGTATTGATGAATTTATCTGGAATTAATTTTACATCATTATCCATTACAGCATCCAACGCAGGCTTCGAAAACTCTTTCATCTTCACAAACCATTGCATGCTCAACTTAGGTTCGATAACAGCATCGGTACGCTCGCTATATCCAACCTTGTTTGTATAGTCTTCAACTTTCACAACAGCACCCATCGCATCTAAATCCTTCACAATTTTCTTTCTCACAATAAAGCGATCTTCACCAATATAAAATCCTGCAGCCTGGCTCATTGTTCCATTTGCCTGAATAGTATCGATTGTTGTTAAGCCATGCTTAATGCCTAAGTTATAATCATTGATATCGTGAGCAGGCGTTACCTTTAAGCATCCTGTTCCGAACTCCATCAAAATATAATCATCAAAAATAATTGGCACTCTACGGTTACACATTGGAATCACGGCAAACTCTCCTTTCAGATGTTTGTAACGCTCATCTTCTGGATGTACACAAACAGCAGTATCACCTAAAATTGTTTCAGGGCGGACAGTCGCAATCGTTATGAATTCACCTTTATCAAATTTCGCCTGACGTTGTGCTTCATCATCGTTGTTATAATCTTCATCAGCATCAACCAACGCATAACGCACATAACATAACTTCGATTGAACTTCTTTATAAATTACCTCTTCGTCACTCACAGCTGTTAATCCTGCCGGATCCCAGTTCACCATTCGTGTTCCGCGGTAGATATATCCTTTCTTGAAAAGATCAATGAATACATCAATGACTGCTTCACTCAAATCATCTTCCATGGTAAAGCGCGTACGGTCCCAGTCACAAGAAGCACCAAGTTTCTTTAATTGCTCAAGAATAATTCCGCCGTACTTTTCTTTCCAGTCCCACGCATACTTTAAAAACTCTTCACGTGATAAATCAGATTTATTGATTCCTTTCTCTTTCAACATCGCCACTACTTTCGCTTCTGTAGCAATAGAGGCATGATCAGTTCCGGGTACCCAGCATGCATTTTTGCCAAGCATACGTGCACGACGAATTAATACATCTTGAATAGTATTGTTCAACATATGTCCCATATGCAAAACGCCTGTAACATTAGGCGGTGGAATCACAATCGTGTACGGCTCACGCTCATCTGGAACAGAACGAAAATATCCTTTCTCCATCCAGTAGGTATACCATTTCGATTCAGCTTCTTTGGGAATATAATTTTTGGCAATCTCCATAATCGTAAATTAAGGTGCAAATATAGCAAATGTGTGCAAAGGATTAGAGGGAACGGTTGGAGTATTCTCTCTTTTGTTCTATTTTTGAAAACTATGAAAATCAATCTTACTACACGCATTTTTATCGGACTACTATTGGGAATTGTTGTCGGACAGGCATATCGTTATTACCATCCTGCTCCAGCAGATTGTGAGGACTTCGCTAAAAATATTCAGGTACTAAGCGATATATTCTTGCGTCTGATTAAAATGATTATTGCACCACTTGTGTTTTGTACATTGGTAGTGGGTGTGGCTAAGGTGGGCGATTTTAAAGCGGTAGGGCGTATCGGACTAAAAACGATATTGTATTTTCAGTTTGCTACGTTGCTGGCATTGAGTCTTGGGTTGGTGCTGGTTAATATTTTCGAACCCGGACATATCATGCAATTGCCATTACCCGCAGAAAGTGCACAGTCGGGTGTAGCGCAAGTGGCCTTTAACCTCAAAGAATTTATTGGACATGTTATTCCTAAGAGTGTGATTGAAGCAATGGCGAATAATGAGATTTTACCATTGGTCGTTTTTTCATTGTTTTTCGGGGTCGCAGCAGCCTCGATGGGTGAGAAAGCAAAAAGTGTTGTGCATGCATTAGATGCTGTTTCGCATATCATGTTTAAAGTCACGAACTATGTGATGCTGTTTGCACCATTCGGTGTGTTTGGAGCTATTGCTGCGGTAGTTGCTAAGCAAGGGTTAGGCATTATTGGCGGATATTTATATTTGATTGCATGCTTTTATGGTGGATTATTATTCTTTGCTTTCGTGATTTTATTCTCCATCTGCAAAGCGTTGAAAATTCCTTTTTACAGTTTGATTAAACACGTTAAAGATCCAATCATTTTAGCCTTCAGCACAGCATCGAGTGAGTCAGCATTTCCGAAGACCGTTGAGGCTTTAGAGAAATTCGGATGTAGCAATCGTATCATAAGTTTTGTATTGCCGTTGGGATATTCATTTAATTTGGATGGATCTATTATGTACATGACCTTTGCTACAGTATTTATCGCACAATCATACGGAATTGAATTAAGCTTGCAGCAAGAAATTACGATGATGCTTATGCTATTAGTTACGAGTAAAGGTATGGCGGGCATTCCTCGTGCATCCCTGGTCGTTATAGCCGGAATGTTAGGTGCGTTTAATATTCCAGAAGCAGGTTTGTTATTGCTATTAGGAATTGATCAGATATTAGACATGGGCCGTTCTGCTACCAATGTAATTGGAAATGCAGTAGCAACAGCTGTTGTTAGTAAGTGGGAAGGGGAGTTGAATTTGGAAGAGCATAGTAAATAACAAAGTGAAATTGATAACTAACATCGGTATATTTTGACCAAGCATACTCATCACAACAATTTTTATAGCCGTTTAAAAAGCTTTTTTG
>CAMBYJ010000026.1 GCA_945872015.1 Chitinophaga pinensis
CAGAAAACCAAGAAGACGGCAGTCCAACAGTATTATTGTTGGTTACTCTTGGTCTGATTGCATTGTATTTTATTTTAAATAGTGCCAAAAAAGGACTAGAACGAGTTGTTCGTCAGCGTGAAGGACTATCAGAGCCTCCAGTTTATAGAGGTAAGGCATGGGTTCGTGAACACAAGAAGCTCATAGTAGTGATTATATTGTTTTTAGCTGTTACTGGCAGTGTAAAAGGGTGGTATGCACTTTCAGGTATTGGTATACAAGAAGGATACGCGCCAGATCAACCTATAAAATTTTCTCATGCGCTTCACGTAACGCAAAATAAAATCGATTGTCGTTATTGCCACTCAGGTGCTGAGAAATCGAAAAACGCGAATATCCCTTCTCCAATGGTTTGTATGAACTGTCATGAATATGTTCAAGAAGGTCCACAATACGGAACAGAAGAAATTGCAAAGATTTACAAAGCAGTAGGTTGGGATAAGAATAAACAAGTTTATACTGGTAAAACACAACCGATACAATGGGTTAGAATACATAACCTGCCTGATTTAGCTTACTTCAATCACGCTCAACACGTTAAAGTTGGTAAAGTTGAATGTCAGACTTGCCATGGCGAAGTAGAGAAAATGGAAGTTATGAAGCAAGCTTCTCCTTTAACAATGGGATGGTGTATTAACTGCCACCGTGAAACAGAAGTTAAAATGGAAGGCAATGATTACTATAAAGAGTTGCACGAAAAGTTAAAGAAACAACATGGCCCTGATGCTAAACTTACAGTTGATAAAATCGGCGGTTTAGAGTGTGCGCGTTGTCACTATTAATAATATAAGTAAACAATTAATCTGAAAAATACTCCAATCACGGATATGGAAAAAAGATATTGGAAAGGTGTAGAAGAGCTCAATAATACTCCTGAGTTTACACGCTTACGCGATAACGAGTTTTTTGAGCACTTACCGGTGGATGAAGTTCTTAATAAAAAGGCTGCATCTGACTCCTCAACAACACGTAGGGATTTCTTAAAATTTTTAGGGTTTAGCGTAGCTGCGGCTTCTTTGGCTGCCTGCGATGCCCCTGTAAAAAAGGCAATTCCTTATGTTTCAAAACCAGAAGAAATTACGTTAGGTATTCCTAATTATTATGCTTCTTCTTATTATGATGGTACGGACTACTGCAGTGTTTTAGTTAAAACACGCGAAGGTCGTCCTATCAAAATTGAAGGAAACGATTTATCATCTATTACTAAAGGTGCTACTAATGCTCGTGTTCAGGGTTCTGTATTGAGTCTTTATGATAGCGCTCGTTTAGCTCATCCTTTAAAAGGTGGACAAAAGTCTGATTGGAAAACAGTTGATGCTGATATTACGGCTAAATTAACTGCAGCATCTGCAGCAGGTAAGAAAATCGCTATCGTAGCATCTTCAAACGCTAGTCCGTCAGCTAAAAAAGCAATCGCTGATTTTTCTGCAAAATATACTACAGCTACATTAGTTACTTACGATGCAGTATCATATAATGGTATTGTGAAAGGTAATGAAATGTCTTTCGGAAAGGCTATCGTTCCTACTTACAGCTTTGATAAAGCAGAGATTATTGTAAGTTTTGCAGCTGATTTCTTAAACAATTGGATTTCTCCAATTGAATTTGCTAATCAGTACGGAACAGGAAGAAAATTAAGAAATGGTAAGAGATCAATGTCTCGACACATTCAAGTGGAAGCAACATTATCACTTGCTGGTTCAAATGCGGATAGCCGTTACAAAGTAAAACCAAGTGAATTATCATCAGCTGTTGCAGCACTTTATAATAAGGTAGCAGCATTAGCAGGTGGTTCATCAGTTTCTGCTTCTGCAAATTCGTTTGATAAAGCTGCTGATTCAGTAGCTAAAGAATTATGGGCAGCTAAAGGAAAAGCTTTAGTTGTAAGTGGTTCAAATGATCCAAATGAACAAGTATTAGTAAACGCTATCAACAGTATGCTTGGTAGTTATGGAAATACAATTAGCCTTGATTCAGTTTGTAATTTACGTTCAAGTAACGATGCAGCAGTAACTGAGTTAATGCAATCAATGAATGCTGGTCAAGTGGGTGCGGTAATATTCTGGAATTCAAATCCAGTTTATTCAATGCCTTCAATGGCTGAAGCAATTGCGAAAGTGGGAACAAAAATTTCCCTTTCAGATCGTAACGATGAAACAGCATCTAAGTGTGATTACGTTTGTCCAGATCACCACTATTTAGAGTCGTGGGGAGATGTTGAACCATACACAAATCGATATTCATTAATGCAACCTACAATCCGTCCTTTATTCAATACTCGTCAGGCACCTGAGAGTTTATTGAAGTGGGCTGGTGTTCAGGTAGCAGATTATTATACCTATGTGCGTGCTAATTGGGAAGCAAATGTTTATCCTAAGCAAACAGGTATGTCTTCTTTTGAGGCATTCTGGACAAAGTCGTTACAAGATGGTGTATTTACGGCAGCAATTCCGGCAGCTTCTGCTGTTACTTTTGCTGGCAATGTTTCGGATGCAGCTTCTAAATTAATGAAGCCATCAGCTGGAACAGATGTAATGCTATATGAGAAAACAGGTTTAGGTAATGGTAGTCAGGCAAATAATCCTTGGTTACAGGAATTACCTGATCCTATCTCTAAAGTATGTTGGGATAACTACTTTGCAATTCTTCCAGCATATGCAGAAAAATTAAAGGTAGTTCAAGGAAATATTATTGAGGTAAAAGTTGGTAATACATCTATCAAAGGACCAGTATTTTTACAACCTGCGATGGCCGATAATACAATTGCAGTTGCAGTTGGTTACGGAAGAACAGCTACTGGTAAAGCAGGAAATGGAGTAGGGTTTAATGCCTATCCGTTTATGACAATGGTAAATGGATCTTTATCAATGGTTGCTGCAAGTGCAACAGTTACGAAAACAGTTGAAGACGATCATACTTTAGCGGCTACACAAACGCATCACACAATGATGGGTCGTGAAATCGTGAAAGAAACAACTTTAAGCAAGTGGTTAAAGGATTCAACAGCTGGTAATGAACAAAAATTAATTGAATCTCCTTACGGAAAGAAAAAGCCAGAAGAGTTAGACCTTTGGGCTACTCCTGAGAATCCAGGATTTGATCGTCCGAACCATAGCTGGGGATTAGGAATTGATTTAAATGCATGTATTGGTTGTGGATCTTGTGTGGTTGCTTGTAATGCAGAAAATAATGTTCCTGTTGTAGGTAAAGATGAAATCGGCCGTGCTCGTGAGATGCATTGGATTCGTATCGATCGTTACTATAGCAGTGATACAACAAAAGAAAATGCAGGTGATAAAGGATTAGGAAAGTTGAGCATGTATGGTGAAATGGAAAAACCAGGTTCTGATAATCCAGAAGTATTCTTCCAGCCAGTAATGTGTCAGCATTGTAACCATGCTCCTTGCGAGACTGTTTGTCCTGTTGCCGCTACAACACATAGCAGCGAAGGATTAAACATGATGGCTTATAACCGTTGCGTAGGTACTCGTTATTGTGCAAACAACTGTCCATATAAAGTTCGTCGTTTTAACTGGTTTAAGTATAGCGACAATGAGCAGTTCCCATACAACATGCAAGACAACTTAGGTAAGATGGTTTTAAATCCAGATGTAGTTGTTCGTTCACGTGGGGTAATGGAAAAATGTTCAATGTGTGTTCAGAGAATTCAGTACGGTAAGTTAGAAGCTAAGAAAGCAGGTCGTCGTCCTGGTGATGGTGAAATCAAAACTGCTTGTGCTCAGGCTTGTCCTACAAATGCAATTGTATTTGGTGACTTTAACGATAAGAACAGTGAAGTAAGTAACTTGTTCAAAGATCCAAGAAGCTACCATTTATTAGCTGAATTAAATGTGCAACCTTCAGTATTCTATCAAACAAAAGTTCGTAACAAGAGCTAATCATTAATAACAAAAAATTAATTAACGAAGTAATAATTCGTCTATGCATAAAGAATCGGAACTAAGACCCCCTCTCATTTTAGGAGAGAAAACATGGCACGATATCACAGAAGATGTTTGTCGCCCGGTTGAGTCGAAAGCAAACAAATGGTGGAAAATAGCATTTACAGTAGCTGTTGCCGGTTTGCTTTGGTGGATCATTTCTGTATCATATACATTGGGAACAGGTCTCGGTGTATGGGGATTAAATAAAACAGTTGGTTGGGCATGGGATATCACCAACTTCGTATGGTGGGTAGGTATCGGTCACGCTGGTACGTTAATCTCAGCAATCTTATTGTTGTTCCGTCAAAAATGGCGTTTATCAATTAACCGTTCAGCAGAAGCGATGACCATCTTCGCCGTAATTTGTGCTGCTACTTTTATCTTATCTCACATGGGTCGCCCGTGGGTAGGTTACTGGTCATTACCATTAGCTAACCAATTTGGTTCGTTATGGGTAAACTTTAACTCTCCACTTGTTTGGGACGTATTCGCAATCTCTACTTACTTCTCTGTATCAATCGTATTCTGGTATACAGGTCTTATTCCTGACTTTGCTGTAATTCGCGACCGTGCTAAAACAAAATGGTCAAAGCGTATTTATACAATCTTAAGTTTTGGATGGGTAGGTACAGCTAAAAACTGGCAACGTTTCGAAGAGGTATCTCTAGTATTAGCAGGTTTATCAACTCCACTTGTATTATCGGTTCACTCGGTTGTATCAATGGACTTTGCTACTTCAATCGTTCCGGGATGGCATACAACAATTTTCCCTCCTTACTTCGTAGCAGGTGCAATCTTCTCGGGATTTGCCATGGTACAAACGTTATTGATTATCGTTCGTAAAGTATTAACATTAGAAGACTACATTACAATTTACCACATCGATATGATGAACCGAGTAATTTTAATTACAGGTTCAATTGTAGGTGTTGCGTACTTAACAGAGTTCTTTATCGCATGGTATTCAGGAGTTGAATATGAACAATATGCGTTTATTAATCGTGCTACTGGACCTTACTGGTGGGCATATTGGAGTATGATGACATGTAACGTAATCACTCCTCAGTTATTCTGGTCTTCTAAATTACGTGAGAACGTATTCGCAACTTTCATCATTTCGATTTTCGTTAACATCGGAATGTGGTTCGAGCGTTTCGTAATCATCGTTACATCATTACACCGTGATTATGTAACATCAAGCTGGACGATGTATTCTCCAACTTGGGTTGAAGCAGGAATCTTTATCGGTTCAATTGGATTATTCTTCACATGTTTCTTGTTATTTGCTCGCGTATTCCCAGTAATCGCAATGAGTGAATTAAAAACAATTGTGAAGTCTTCATCTGAAGGAGCTAAGAAAAAATCAAATCAATCAAATCACTAAGACTTACACATATGAGCGCTGCAGAAAAAAAATTCGTTTACGGCATCTTTAATGATGATGAAGTAGTGGTAAATGCTATTGGAACATTGCGTAGTCAAGGACTAAAAGTAAAAGATGTAATATCTCCATTTCCAATTCACGGCTTAGATCATGAATTAGGATTGGCAAGAACAAGAATATCTATTTGTGCATTCATATATGGTATGACAGGTTTAAGTTTAGCTTTGTTGATGATGTACTATATGAACATCTTCGATTGGGCAATGGATATTGGTGGAAAGCCAAGTTTTGCATTCTACAAAAACTTACCTGCGTTTATTCCTGTAACATTTGAAAGTACTGTATTGTGTGCTGCACACGGAATGGTAATTACTTTTTTATTAAGAAGTAAAATTCTTCCAGGTGTTGAACCTCATATTATTCACCCAAGAATGGCTGATGATCATTTTGTGATGGCTATTCAAGTGAAAGAAGATACAGACCTTGCAAAAGTAGAATCATTAGTAAAAGCTGCAGGTGCAGTTGAATTTAAATCTTAATAATTAAACAGCGATAATTCAAAATCCATCGCATCCAAGGATATGAAGATAACTTCCAAAATTCTATACGTAGGAGTAACATCAGTAGTGATGTTGGCTGCTTCTTGTAGTAAAGATCCGAAAAGCCCAGGATTAGAATACATGCCAGACATGTATCGTTCACCTTCTTATGAAGTGTATACTACTAATCCCAATTTCCCTGATAGTTTAACGATGCAAGCTCCTGTAAAAGGAAGTATTCCTCGTAACTATACTTTCTTCAATTACCCTTCGTCAAACGAAGGATATGAAGCCGCTGGACGTGATGTAAAAAATCCGTTAGCAGTAACAGAAGAAAATGTGGCAGAAGGAAAACGTCAATATGAAATTTATTGTACGCATTGCCATGGAGCTACAGGTCAAGGTGACGGAAGTATTGTGGCTATTGGTAAGTTTCCACCTCCACCATCATATTCTAAAGGTAATTCATCTCGTGGAGGAGCAATGCGCGACTTAACAGATGGGAAAGTGTATCATACTATCACTTACGGAATTAATTTAATGGGAGCTCATGCATCTCAGATTAATCCTGAAGACCGATGGAAAATTGTAATGTACGTTCGTCAACTACAAAACGATAACAAGCCCGTTGGTTCAACAACAACTACTACACCTGATTCAACCAAGGTAAAACCTTAATCATATTTCAATACCGATCAACGACTAATTATGGGACACCATCAACATATTGAGGTAACAAGTACAAAGCCATACGAGTTTACCCGCAAAAACAGAATGATTGCAGGGGTAATGATTATTATTGGATTAATAGCAATCATTGCACAGTTTGCAACACATCATACACAAACATGGTCTAATCTTCTCATGAACAACTTTATGTTTATGGGCATGGCGCTTTGCGCAACTTTCTTCTTGGCTGTTCAATATGTAGCTGAAGTAGGATGGAGTGCAGTGATAAAACGTCCTGTTGAAGCAATGGGTCAGGCAATTCCAGTTGCTGGAGGTATCATGGTTGTAATTATTTTATTAGGAGGCCAGTCATTGTACCATTGGATGGCTCCTGGTATTTCAACTCCTGGGTCAGAAAATTACGATGCTATTATTGCTGGGAAAAACGCATTCTTAAATCCAGTTTTCTTTTGGATTCGTGTTGTTGCTTACTTTGTTATCTGGACTTACTTCACAAAATTATTTAGAAAAAATTCTTTGTTGAGTGATGAAGGTGATGGAAAAGGATACTGGCTAAAAAACAAATCTGCAGCTGCTAAATTTTTAGTTTTATTCGCTGCTACAGAATCTACTATGTCGTGGGATTTCATCATGAGCATCGATACACACTGGTATAGTACACTATTCGCATGGTATACATTTGCTGGTATGTTTGTTACATCAATCGCAGCACTAGTATTCACTATTACTTATCTTAAATCAAAAGGATACTTACAAGAAGTTACAGAACATCATTTACATGATATCGGTAAGTTTATGTTTGCATTCAGTATTTTCTGGACGTACTTATGGTTCTGTCAGTTTATGTTAATCTGGTATTCGAACATTCCTGAAGAAGTAACTTATTTTATGTTACGCCAGGATCACTACCGTGGATGGTGGTTAGGTTCGTTCTTCATTAACTTCATTGCTCCATTTGTTATCTTAATGACAAGAGACGCAAAAAGAAAATTATACTTGCTAATGTATATGTCTATCGTTATCTTCATCGGTCACTGGATAGATACATTCGTAATGGTGATTCCTGGGTCAATGTTAACCGCTGGTCATCACGCTGCTGAAGCTGGTGCTCATCACGGACATGCGTTGTCGTTAGGTTCAGTTGGATTAATGGAAATTGGAACAACACTCGGATTTATCGGATTGTTCATGTACATTGTTCAGCATCACTTAAGCAAAGCGCCATTGGTAGCTAAAAATCATCCAATGCTTGAAGAGAGCTTACATCACGCTATATAATACTAAGAAATAAATTTATTAATTCAATATCCCTCAACCAACACTCGATATGAACATCTTGCTCATCTTAGCAGTCGTTTTTGGAACCTTGGTTCTAGTGCGTTTAGCCAATGTCGCGGCTATAGCTTCTAAACTTTCGGAAGAAAACGAAGAAGCAGAACAGGAAAGTGCAAACCGCTGGAATAGTATCGGTATGCTTACATTCTTAATTGTAGGTTTAATTACCATGTTTTATCTTATTGATGCTTACGCTCCTTTGATGCTGCCAATATCAGCTTCAGAACATGGTGTAGCTATTGATGAGCTAATGTCAATTAATTGGATTGTTTTGTTTATTACATTCCTGATTACTCAGATATTATTATTCTTTTTTGCATTCAAATATAAATTCAATAAAAATAGAAGGTCATTCTATTTTCATGACAATATTAAATTGGAAGCAATCTGGACAGTTATTCCAACAATCGTTTTAGCTTCATTAATCATAACTGGATTACAGGAGTGGAATGATATCACGAATAAGTCTGATAAAATGGAAGGTTTGAAAATCCAGGTTTATGCAAAGCAGTTTGATTTTACTGCTCGTTATGCAGGAGCAGATAAGAACCTTGGACGATCTAATTTCCGTTTAATTACTGATGTAAATCCTTTAGGAGTTGATTCCTTGGACAATACATCTTCTGATGATATTATTTCAAAAGAATTAGTGATGCCAAAAGGAGCGGAGGTAGAATTAGTCATCAACTCGCGTGATGTAATTCACTCAGTATATCTACCACATTTCCGAGTTCAGATGAATGCGGTTCCTGGTATGACAACACGCTTCTCTTTTAAACCAACTTTGACAACTGCAGAAATGCAAAAAGAAACAAAGAATCCAAAGTTCGAATATGTGATGCTTTGTAACAAGGTTTGTGGAGTGGCGCATTATAACATGAAAATGCCAGTTAGAGTAGTTGAAATGGCTGAATATCAAGAATGGTTGAAATCTCAATCGCTTGTGTTCCCTGCAGCAGCTGATTCATCAGCCCCTGCTTCATCTTCTGCTACAGCCGAAATGATGTCAACTTCAACAACCGGAACAAACTAGTTAATTAAAATAATTGTTTAACCTGTAAACGATAAAAAAACTTTCACATGGAAGTGAATCCAAATAAACACATTGCTCACAGTGCTCACGCAGATGCACATGGTCACGCTCACGATCACCACGATCACGATCACGATGATAATTTCTGGTCGAAATATATATTTTCAACCGATCACAAAATGATTGCAAAGCAGTATTTGAATACTGCAATTGTAATGGCATTTATAGCGATGTTTATGTCGCTTATATTCCGTATGCAATTGGCTTGGCCTGATGCAAAAATTCCTTTCTTGCAAGATCTTATTGGTAAGTGGGGAAAAGATGGTAAACTAGATCCAGGGTTTTATCTTGCATTAGTTACTATCCACGGAACTATCATGGTATTCTTCGTATTAACAGGTGGTTTAAGTGGTACTTTCTCAAATCTACTAATTCCTCTTCAGGTTGGTGCAAGAGATATGGCATCTGGTTTCTTAAATGCTTTGTCGTTTTGGTTCTTTGCACTATCAAGTGTTATTATGTTGGTTTCTTTGGGAGTTGAATCAGGTCCAGCATCCGGCGGTTGGACAGTTTACCCTCCATTAAGTGCATTGCCACAAGCAATACCAGGTTCTGGTTTGGGTATGACTTTATGGTTAATATCAATGGTATTCTTTATCGCTTCTTCATTACTAGGAGGTATAAATTATATTTCAACGGTTCTTAACTTGAGAACTAAAGGTATGACAATGACACGCCTTCCATTAACTGTATGGGCATTCTTTGTTACAGCAATCTTAGGAGTATTATCGTTCCCAGTATTGTTAGCAGCAGCGTTGCTATTAGTGTTTGATAGAAGTTTTGGAACAAGTTTCTACTTGAGTGATATCTTCATCGATGGTGCTCCACTTGATCATGCAGGTGGTTCTCCAATCTTATATCAGCATTTATTCTGGTTCTTAGGTCACCCTGAAGTATATATCGTATTATTACCTGCACTAGGTTTAACTTCTGAGGTTATCTCTGTTAACTCACGTAAGCCAATCTTTGGTTATAAAGCCATGATTGGTTCTATATTAGTTATCGCTTTCTTATCATTCATCGTTTGGGGTCATCACATGTTCGTTACAGGTATGAATCCATTCTTAGGTTCGGTTTTCGTATTCACAACATTATTAGTTGCGATTCCTTCAGCTGTAAAAGTGTTCAACTATATCACAACGTTATGGAGAGGTAATATTCAGTTTACTCCTCAGATGTTGTTTGGAATTGGCTTAGTATCCACGTTCATTACCGGTGGATTAACAGGTATCATCTTAGGTGATTCTGCATTGGATATCAATATCCATGATACGTATTTCGTAGTAGCTCACTTCCATATCGTAATGGGTTCTTCTGCTTTCTTCGGAATGTTTGCTGGTGTTTATCATTGGTTCCCTCGTATGTACGGAAGAATGATGAATATGAAATTAGGTTTCTTACACTTCTGGTTAACATTAATCGGTTTGTATGGTACTTTTTTTCCAATGCATTTCTTAGGATTAGCGGGTCTGCCTCGCCGTTATTATGCGTTTACTTCTTATGAAGCATTCGATACATTAATTAATATCAATCATATTGTAACTGTATTTGCGATTATCGGTGGTTTAGCTCAGTTTATATTCTTATTTAATTTCTACTACAGCATTAAATACGGTAAAAAATCTGTTCAGAATCCATGGAAATCAAATACGCTTGAGTGGACAGCACCTGTAGAGCATTTACATGGTAATTGGCCAGGAGCAATTCCTGAAGTTCACCGTTGGCCTTACGATTATGGTAAGCCAGGTGCTCCGGATGATTTTATTCCTCAAACGGTTCCTTTCTCTGAAACACCTGAGAGTAATACCCCACACGATCATTAATAACTAATAATAGTTTGAGAAGGCACTCTTTGGAGTGCCTTCTTTTATTAAATCAATTATTAAAACCATTAATTCAATGCATACGTTCGAAAATACAAAGTCATTTGCTGATAGATTAGATCAAGAAGATGAGTTAGCGTATATGCGTAGCCGTTTTAATATTCCTCAACATGAGGGTAGCGATAGCGTTTACTTTTGTGGTAACTCGCTCGGACTTCAACCTAAAAATGCAAGTTTGTATGTGAATCAGGAGTTAACTGATTGGGCTCAGCTTGGAGTAGAAGGACATTTTAAAAAGGATACAGGTTGGTTTGCCTATCATGAATTAGTACGTGATGCAGCAGCACGTATAGTAGGTGCTAAGCCAATTGAAGTGGCGATAATGAACCATCTTACCGTAAATTTACACTTGTTGCTTGTCTCGTTTTATCGTCCTACAAAAGACCGCTACAAAATTATTTGTGAGGCTGGGGCATTTCCTTCCGATCGTTATGCTTTGCAATCACAAGCTCGCTTTCACGGCTTTGATCCCGATGATGCAATTGTTGAGTTAGAACCATCTGAAGGAAGTGATCTAATAACAGAAAAAGATATACTACAAGCAATTGAAGATTGCGGTGATGAGTTAGCGTTAGTAATGTTTGGAGGCGTTCATTATTTCACCGGACAAGTTCTCAACTTTAAAAAGATTACTGAAGCAGCGCATGAAGTAGGTGCTTATGCTGGTTTCGATTTAGCACACGCAGCTGGAAATTTAAAATTAGAATTGCATCAGTGGAATGTTGATTTTGCCGCATGGTGCTCATACAAATATTTAAATGGCGGTCCAGGGACCGTTGGTGGTATTTATGTAAACGAAAAGCATGTTAAGAATCCTCATTTGCCTCGCTTTGCAGGATGGTGGGGAAATGATCCTGCAACAAGGTTTAAAATGCCACATCAATTTACGCCGGTTTTAACTGCCGATAGCTGGCAGTTGAGTAATGCACCAATTCTCGAAATGGCTGCCCTTCGTGCTTCTTTTGAATTGTTTGATGAAGCAGGAATGGATCGATTAGTGAAAAAAAGTAATGCACTTACATCGTATCTGAAATTTGTAATTGAAGATGTGCTTGTGAGTTGTAATAAAAGTGATTTGGTAAATTTAATAACTCCATTTACCGAGCAACAACAAGGTTGTCAGCTTTCATTGCAGTTTGAGACCGATGGCAAAAAGATATTTGATACCTTAACAAGTAAGGGTGTTATTGCCGATTGGCGTGAGCCCGATCAAGAGGGAAGAGGAAGTGGTGTTATTCGCGTAGCTCCAGTACCGTTATACAATAGTTTTAATGATGTATTTCGTTTCGGTCAAATCTTGAAAGATGCGATCGAGGCGCTGTAAAAAAGCCCTGATTTCGATATTGTATGATGTTTTACTTATAGATTATAACGTACAAGTTGACCTGTTAATTTTAATTTCAAATAGTGATTTATAAATGCGCAGAGCCTGATTTTATTAGAGGAATCCTACTGAAAAAAGCAAATGTATTTTTCTCGATTTATTCTTTGTCATATACTGCAAATTTAAATAAATAATTACGCTCGTTTTGCTTAATTTGGCGCTTGAAATCATATTTCTATCATGAAAAATTTTACTGTAATCGGTTCAGGACTTGTTGGGTCGTTGTTAAGTATATACTTAGCAAAAAAAGGATATAATGTTACTGTTTATGAACGTCGTCCCGATTTACGAAAGAATAGAATCAGCGCTGGTCGCTCTATAAATCTTGCTTTAAGCGATAGAGGTTGGAGAGGATTAGCAGGTGTAGGAATCGTTGATGAGATTAAAAAAGTGGCTATTCCAATGGCAGGTCGCATGATGCATAGTGTTAAAGGGGAACTGACATAT
>CAMBYJ010000027.1 GCA_945872015.1 Chitinophaga pinensis
ATAAGATGGTAAATCACCTTTCCTATCAGCAATACGTTTATCGGGTTTCATGTTGTTTATCGCATCGTTAAATTTGATATCCGACGAACATGATTGCAAAATTCCACGGCTATACGTAAAGTACCACCAGTTGCCTTGGTCTGCTTCTAAATATAAATTCAGCACGTCGCCGTTTTTCTTTTTCTGAATTTCGAAATAGCCGGTCAGCTGTCGACTAATTGTGTTTTTATCAATGAAGCCAACACCGATTGGTCCAACCGATTTAAAGCTTTGCGAATTCTTATTCCAATACATTTTTAAGTCTGTCAGATATAATGTTTGCTGAAGCTCCTGCGGAACTTTCTTCGGAGCACCATACAAGGTAAACTCTGAAACCATCTTATCTGCTTTTTCTGTACCTACAATAGCACGCATACTTCTTGTCCAGATTGAACGTGTATCGTTCGTAGGTTTTAGGCTGCTGTTGCCTGTTATACTTTCCGACATTAACTTCAAAGCATCGTTATTAAACATAAAGTCGAGGCCAAGTAATGCATCTATTGAAGTTGAATCATTCAACGGATTATAAATTACACGGCCGTTAAAAGTTGTTTGAAGCTGACCGAAATTAAATCCTGGTTTTAATTCTCCTTCAGCAATTACATAGCACGAATCGTTATTTAATGAAATGCTATTTCCGGGTAAATCAGGATTAACAATTTTCTCTTTACTTGCAATGTAATAACTATTCGATTTATCATTGTAACTTAAATATCCTTTTACAGATACCATGGTAGAGTCGCTGTTTTTTTCCTTCGGAGAAATAAATCCAGCATAATACCCCGAACTATCGCTGCTTAAGAATATACCAACTCCAAGTCGCTCACCATTTTCGTTACGTGGCTCATCAACAGGAATCGTTAGGTTTTTAATATCAATGTCTGATTTAAATCCGAACCAGTTGATAGATAATCCTGCCGTACATAAATGTTTTACACTCGCAAATCCATCAAAGTTTAATAAAGGATTAGAAGCATTAATCTGTACTCTTCCTTTATACTGAATGTTTGTGCTTAACTGGAAGTTTTCAGTTTCAGGAATATTACCATTCGCATAGGTTTGTTTCGCTGTATCAACACCAATTCGCTCTAACGAAATCAAATGTGGCGTACCTGCGTGGTCGTTATATGCATACTGTCCTGTTCCTTCGTATTCTTTTCTTCCTTTAACTTGAATTTGTGCCCCTGTGATAGTGTGATATTTACTAACTACATTCGCAACTACTTTAGCATTTAATAGTGGACGCATATACGCATCTTTCTCAATGACGATCGTAGCTGTATCGTTCGGTTGTATACTAGCATCAGCTACTAAAATCTCTTTTACTTTGTTCGCTTTAATTAAATAGTCGTTTAAGTTATAACGTGCTAAGCCTGCATTCCATCTAAGCGAATCCTGAAAAGCATTCGTCGAAACGAAATCAGATCCTTCGATATTAAGTTTTGTTTTGTCAGCATTTTCATTACCAAACTCAACTTCATCTTTGTCGATGAACCATTTAAATTGCGCAATGTAACAGATGTATTGATTTAAAGGAAAACTCACATATGAACCTTTTCCATTAGAGATAAAATTACCGAATCGGTTGACTAAATCAATTTTAGCATTTACATTTTTTGTTTGAATTGCTAATATTGATTCTATGTCTGATTTCAATTTGAAGTCAGCCGTGTCAGAGCCGTATGCATCTTGCTTAAACCAGAAATTTTTTGCTTCTAAATTCGATGCATCAAACTTCGCATCTCCATTTCCACCTAATCCTTTTGATGCCAATAACAAATTACCAGTTAACGAAACTTGTTTGTTATATACTTCAATTGGATCTGTTGTCATGTAAACATACATCTCATCTTTCTTAGGTCGCCAGTTAATAGCTGTTTTTTTGCCTTGTGCATCAGGGAATCCTACGCCTGCAATCGTTTCTTTTCTTAAATCGAATGCTGTATTTTGCATATTCGTTGAATCAATGAAGAAAACAATTTCTTTGGAGGTACTCGATGAACTTAAATAATCGACTTTACCATCTCCTAATAAACCAGCATAGCTTAAATCGATATGATTAGTAAAGGTTCCTTTTCCACTGTACATCGGATACCCTTCACTCGGTGAGTTACGTTCAAATCCGAATGAATAATCAGGACGGATAACCGCCATTTCTTTAATGTCTGGAAATATTCCACCTGATACAAATGTCCCTGCGAACTTCATCCCGCCAGAGGAGAAATTATCGAGTGAGTCAATTGTAAATGGTTCAATTTTAAAATAGAATTTATCTCGATCATAAACACCTCCGTAAATAGAACGATGATCATAATAAACGTATGATTCTTTATCACTCACAAACTTCGGATACTGCGAATAACTTTTTCTACTTGATTTATTATTCAAACTATCAATGTACAATACACCTGATACATTTTGTAATGTACTCTTTAAAGGAATCAATTTCGGATTTCCTTTTTCATCTAACTCGCTATCAGAAACTACTTTCAAACGAATCGAATCGATGGTTGCTAAATTGAATTTAAATTGATCATAAATAAACTCGAAATTCTTTCCGAAGAAATCAGAACGACCTGCATGCACTTTACCAGAGAATTCAAAGTCGCGATTCTTCTTTAATTTGATCTTTTGATTTTCGGGAGTAACCCATACCGCTTGTGTATCGCTCAAAAACACTCTCGATACACCTTCCATATCCAAATCGAAATTCAATAAGTTTAATTTTGCATTTGGCTTCGCAGAGATAACAGAACTGATTTCAATTTTATCGTAATCGATTTTTTCTGTTTTTGCTTCTAAGTAATAAACTACTTTATCTTTTGCGACAGCACTCGATGTTTCTGAATCATACGTCAAGAATCCTTTGTTTGCTAAAAAGATCATTAACGATTTTGCTTCAGATTCAGCAACTCCTAGCATCTGCGCAAGGGTAGCTGAATAAATCACATCTCCATAACTTCTGTTGTATTTGTAAATTAGTTGCAACGGATTGTAATCGCTCAAGCCCTGCAACTGACGGAAGCGATCGTCCGAAAATAAATTTTCAGACTCTAACCACATCTTACTTTCACCAGCACCCGAAATCATTTTTAATTCCATCAAAGGATCATCAATTTTCCAATAAACTCCGTCTACATACATGTCTACTTTATGGAATGAATTGAAAAAGGGCATACTCATACCGGTAGAGTTATCTATAATCAAACTCACCTGACGATCTTTATTTACATATTTAAAATCGAGTGAAGGGTGATAGATACTATCTGTATCAAAATAAATAATGGCTGTTGCATTTTGTGCACTTAATCGCTCAGGACGAACAACGAAACTTTTACATTGAACACTCAATTGTATTTTGCCATTGCGCTTGAAGTTCAATGTTGCTTTTTGATCTTTTGTTCCAGCACCAATCATCTTTGCACCTTGTTGCGAAAAACCTCCAACGTAATCAGCATCTTTAATTAATTCTTTGATGGTTAAATTAGCATCATAACTTTGAAAGCGAGGGTAGGTAGCATTGCTTGAGTCTGCATTAGCTAAAATTTTATCTGTTACTTTTCCCATTAGCGCCGTCTTGAAAAACTTTTTGTTGTAAAAATCTGCAGAGTCAGATGAGTAAATACTACTCGTAACATCAATCGTTGTATTTCTTAAATTAGCAAATGCTTCTTCTTCTGGAATACCTGCTCGCATCCAATTGATTTTACCTCCCGTTCCATAAAACTTTTTGATTAATGGATAATAAACACCTTGAATAGTGTATATAACACTGCTGTCTGATTTTGCATAGCAGGTTAGTGTCATTGACGGAAAATTAACTTTAGGTACTGAATCGAAATCAAAAATAAAATCACTTGTGCCTGCTACCCATTTTGTAGATGATGATTGATACAAAATATTTCCACTGAACAATCCTGAACAGATTTCAATATAATCGCTGTAATATTTTGTTTTGCCAAACAGCATTTTATCAAGACTACTATGCCACTTCGTAAACATCTCTGCCGACTTTCCTGATTCGGAAAAACCAATCAATGCTTCTATGTAATTACTGAAATCAGGAAATGGTTTCAAGCGTTTCTTTAACATGTCGTTACACGTTTTAACAACAACAGCTTGTTGATCAGGAGTGAATTTAGGTTGCTCGAGCCAGACTAATTCGAAACGGTCTGTTAACTTTTCCGTTTCTTTTTTATTAGTTAATTCTAAATACGCTTTTATTTCTTTGAAAAAAGTAGGAGCATCTGTAGAGAATGGTTTCTGTACTTGAGCAAATACAGTAAAAGGAATTATAAATAAGAGTGATAAAAGTAATTTTTTCATTCGTGATTATTGTTTTTTGAAGGTAGCACAACACCAATCGTTTTGTGAAGTATGTTGTAAATAGTCGATATGATATTCAGCTGCTTTATTTTTGATAACGGACAAATCCGAAGTATAATATCCGCTAGTAATTAATAATCCACCAGCATTTAATGAAGCAGCATATTTATCTAAATCATTTAAAATGATATTCCGATTGATATTTGCTAAAATGATATCGTATGATTTGCCTTCTAGCAATTCGCTACTTCCAAGTGCGACTTCAATTTGAGGATAGCCGTTACGCTGCGCATTCTCGATGGAATTATCTACAGAGTTCGGATCATAGTCGATGGCATAAGCAGAACTGGCTCCGAGTTGCATTCCAAGAATGGCAAGAATTCCTGTGCCACATCCCATATCTAACAACGATTTATTTTTGAAGTCGATATCCAACATAGCTTCCATCACCTGTGATGTCGTTGGATGGTGACCTGTTCCAAAAGCCATTCTAGGTTGAACAATTATTTCATGCGAGTAAGATGAATTCGCCTCGTGGAATTCAGCACGGACATAAATCTTGTTACCAATAATTTCTGGTTGATAATTCTTTTCCCATTCGGCGTTCCAGTTTTGCCATGGAATATCCTGAATGCTGTAAGTTACTTCGCAATTCAGTTCTTTAATGCCTTCGATAATTTCTAGAACAGCGTCATTATTAAAGTTAGCAGTTTGTATGTATGCTTTGAATCCTTGCGGCGTATCTTCAAACATTTCAAATCCGACTTCTCCTAATTGGTAAGTCAGCATTTCGCCAAATAATTCCAGCGGATTTAGTTGTAGGTTTAGTTCTGTATAGTTCACGAAATAAAAGTATTATTTTAGATGGGCAAGAATTGATTACTTCCAATCATGTTTTCAACACTTTTATTAAGTGATATTTTTAACAATTATCAGCATTTGCCCGTGAATTAAATCATCAATGCCTGCATTTTATTGCGCCACTTCTTGATTATCTTCGTAGCCTATAGTTGTATTATGAATAGAACGCTTATTACCAATATTAAAGGACTCGTACAGGCGAATAGAAGTCATGTGATTATGGGGGCCGATATGAAGGAGTTGCCAATTATTGATGATGCCTGGTTGCTGATTCAAGGAGAGGAGATTGCTGCTGTTGGACACATGAATCATATGCCGCATTCGGATGTTACCGATGTTATTGATGCTACCAATCGTTTTATATTGCCTGCTTATTGTGATTCGCACACACATATTGTTTTTGCTGGCTCGCGCGAGGCTGAGTTCGTTGATCGTGTTCATGGTTTAACTTATGAAGAAATTGCAAAGCGTGGTGGTGGTATTCTAAATTCTGCTAAGCGATTACAAACGACTTCCGAAGAAGAATTATTTGAAGGTGCTATGTCGCGCATTCACGAAATGACCATGACAGGTACAGGTGCGATTGAAATTAAAAGTGGATACGGATTATCTTATGATGCAGAGATAAAAATGCTTCGTGTTATTCGCCGTTTGAAAGAAGCGACTGATTTAACCATTAAAGCAACTTTTTTAGGAGCACATGCTTTCCCTGCAGAGTTTAAAGAAAATCGTTCAGCCTATGTGGATTTATTAGTTGATCAATTAATTCCTTTTATCGCTGATGAAGGTCTTGCAGATTATAACGATGTATTTTGTGATCGTGGATTTTTTACTGTGGATGAAACAGATCGAATTTTAGAAGCTGGAAATAAACGCGGACTAAAACCAAAAATTCACGCCAACGAATTAGATTTTTCAGGTGGAGTGCAAGTAGGAGTGAAGCATCACGCGTTATCAGTTGATCATTTAGAATGTGTAGGTGATGATGAAATCAAAACGTTATTAGGAAGTAAAACAATGCCTACGTTATTACCTGGTACTGCGTTCTTCTTAAAGATTCATTATCCTCCAGCTCGTAAAATGATTGATGCAGGTTTGGCAGTTGCACTAGCTAGCGATTATAATCCTGGTTCTTCTCCTTCTGGAAATATGAATTTTGTACTTACGTTAGCTTGTTTGTATTTAGGAATGTCGCCTGAAGAAGCCATCAATGCAGCAACATTAAACAGTGCTTATGCAATGGGTGTGATGGATGAGTTAGGTTCGATAGCGCCTCATAAAAAAGCAAACTTGTTTATCACGAAAGAAATTCCTTCTGTTGGATATATCCCTTATGCCTACGGAAGAAATGTAGTGGATAAAGTGATGATCAACGGAAAATTGAAATAATAAATTAAAAATCGTTTATAAAAGATATGAAACAATTAATTGAGTGTGTTCCTAATTTTAGTGAAGGAAATAATTTACAGGTTATCAATCAGATTACGGATGCTATCAGCAGTGTAGAAGGAGTGAAGTTATTGAATGTTGATCCAGGTAAAGCGACTAACCGTACTGTTGTAACGTTAGTAGGTGAACCTGCAGCTGTTGTTGAAGCTGCATTCCGTGGAATTCAAAAAGCAGCAGAGTTAATCGATATGTCGAAGCATCATGGTGAGCATCCTCGAATGGGCGCTACTGATGTTTGTCCGTTTATTCCTGTTGCAAATATTACGATGGAAGAAACAGCAGCTTGGAGTCAGAAGTTAGCTAAGCGAGTTGGAGAAGAGTTAAACATTCCTGTTTATTTATATGAAGATGCACAATCGGATAAATCAAGAAGTAATCTTTCGGTAATCCGTGCAGGTGAGTACGAAGGATTTTTCAAAAAGATAAAAGAGCCTCAATGGAAACCTGATTTTGGTCCTGCAGAATTTTCGGCAAAGTCAGGTGGGACAGTTATCGGCGCTCGCGACTTTTTAATTGCTTATAATGTGAATCTGAATTCTAAGTCGGTGAAGCGTGCTAACTCAATCGCGTTTGATATTCGCGAAGCAGGACGTATAAAGACGGATGAGAAAGGTAAGAAAGTCTTGGATGAACAAGGAAATGAAATCAGAATTCCGGGATCGTTAAAAGGAGTGAAAGCGATTGGTTGGTACATTGAAGAATATGGTCAAGCGCAGGTTTCCATTAATATTACACAATTCAGAGAAACACCTTTGCATATTGTTTTTGAAGAGTGTTATAAGAGTGGCTTCAATCGTGGTGCACGAGTAACGGGTAGTGAGTTAGTTGGCTTAGTTCCGTTGAGTGCAATGTTGGATGCTGGTAAATACTTTTTGAAGAAACAACGGTTATCCGCAGGTGTTAGTGATGATGAGTTAATTCATATTGCTGTGAAATCGATGGGCTTAGATGAATTAGGTCCATTTGATCCGAAGCAACGTATCATCGAATATGTACTAAACGAAGGCAATCAAGCCCCATTAGTGAATATGAAGCTGAATGCATTTGCAGATGAAACTGCAAGTGAGTCGCCAGCACCAGGAGGTGGATCTATCTCTGCATACGCAGGCGTATTAGGTGTATCCTTAGCAACGATGGTAGCAAATTTAAGTGCATCGAAAAAAGGATGGGAAGACCGTTGGGAAGAGTTTAGTAACTGGGCAGAAAAAGGGCAACAATATAAAAAGCAATTATTGGATTTAGTTGATGAGGATACTCGTTCGTTTAATGCAATCATGAATGGATTTTCATTACCTAAAGGAACTGACGAAGAGAAAGCAATTCGCAAGCAGGCTATTCAGGATGCAACGAAATATGCTATTGAAGTCCCTTTGAAAGTGATGGAAGTTTCACTTGCTTCAATGGAAGTTATGAAGGCGATGGTAGAAATTGGAAATCCGAATTCGATTACAGATGCAGGTGTAGGAGCCTTATGTGCTCGTACAGCGGTATTAGGTGCGCATATGAATGTTAAGATTAATACAGGCAGCTACGATGACAAAACATTTGTAGCCGACATCTTAAAGAAAGCAGCAACTATTGAAGAGCAAGCGGTGAAATTAGAAGGGGAGATTGTGGCGTTGGTGAATAAAGCGATTGGTTAATTTGCTCGCGAGGCTTCGCGATGTGCTGATGAGTTAATGTGCTTCCCGATGCTTCGGGATTGAAAAAGAAATAATTTGTAATTTTAATTCATGGAGAAACCAAAATTAGATCGTACGGCTTTTAAGATAAATTCGTTTGAGTCGGCGGATAATAACAAAGAATATTGGTTAAGTAAAACGCCTGATGAGCGATTTGCTGCTGCATGGTATTTAATCTGTTGTGCTTATAATATCGATTACAACAATCCTCCTAAACTAGACCGAACTTGTTTTTCAATGCGCAGACATGATATTTAGGAAAAAGAATTTATAGACTTAGAATCAAGTTAAATTCCAGGTTGTTTCTATAGTGTTTTTTTGCGCTAAGACCTTGGTCCCTGAGGTCCTCGAAGGGCAAAGGGCGAATCGGAAAAGGATAAAAGAAGTGGTTGTATTTATTTGGTCTTATAAGAATTTTACAAAATCAAAAACACCACCGGTATCTTATGTAACTCCGGAACTTGTTTTTTCCATTCCTGAACACGTAAGGTGCGGATACTTTCCTCGTCTGTATCGATGTTAGAAGCAATGCATAATCGGGTTTCGTTGTTGCATGCCGATAGTAGGTCTTTTAACATCGGATTATTACGATAAGGTGCTTCAATAAAAATTTGTGTTTCGTTGCGCTGTTGTGCCGATCGTTCTAATTGCTGAAGCGTTTTAATCCGTTCACTTCTATCGATTGGTAAGTAACCATGAAAACAAAATCGCTGTCCATCTAATCCCGAAGCCATTAACGCTAATAAAATTGAAGATGGTCCTATCAATGGTTTAACTTTAATATTCGCTTTGTGCGCAGCAGCAACAACGCGTGCACCTGGATCAGCTACTGCTGGACAACCAGCTTCGCTTAATAAGCCAGTCGGTATTTTATTCTTTAACGGATCTAAAAACGAATTAATGTTTTGCTTTGGATCGTGTTTGTCTAATTCGAAAATGGTTAACTCTGCTTGCGGAGTTTCAATAGCACATTGTTTTAAAAATGCTCTAGCCGATTTTTCATTCTCTACAATAAATACTTTCAACTTGCGAATGATATCAAGTGTACTAGCAGATAAATACATTTCTGGCGCAGTATCAGTACTGAGTCCGCAGGGAATTAAATACAATTGCGTTTTTAACATGGCTGATTAATTAAGCACATTCTAATTCGAGCAATGTGATTTCAGGTAAGATACCAACCCTTCCAGGATAACCTAAAAATCCTAGTCCGCGGTTTACATACAAGTACTGACTACCTTCCTGATATAATCCAGCCCATTCTTTATAAACATATTGCACAGGACTCCAACGGAAATATGGAATTTCAATCCCGAATTGAAATCCGTGTGTATGTCCTGCAAGCATTAAATCTACTTTAGGATAATCTTTTAATATTTCTCCTCTCCAATGTGATGGATCGTGTGATAGTAAAATGTTAAAGTCACTGTATTGAATATCCGTTGTAGCTTTCTTCATACTTCCATACTTCGGAAAACGTAAATGAGTACTCCAGTTTTGAACTCCAATCAAGGATATTTTATCTCCATTATTTTCTACTACACAATGCTCATCTAATAAAATATTCCATCCCATTTCTTTATGATGGCCAATCAATGATTGTAAATTTTGTACTTTTTGAGCATCGCTTTCCCATTTCACATAGTCGCCATAATCGTGATTACCAAGAACGGAATAAACACCATGTTGTGCTTTCAGTTTAGATAGCGCAGGTTTGTGTTCAATCACTTCATCGTTTGTGTTATTAACTAAGTCGCCAGTAAATAAAATCAAATCTGGATTTAATTCATTGATAATACCAACAGCTCTGTTTAATGGCTCTTGTGTAACAAAACTACCGGCATGGATATCCGAAATTTGTACAATTTTAAATCCGTGAAATCCTTTCGGAAGATTAGGCAGTTTTATCTTTACCTTTCGTACATGATAATCGGTAGCTCCTTTTGCCATTCCGTAGAGTAAACTTACAAAGGGAAGTGCTCCTGCAAAAATCCCAAGACGCACAAGGAAATCAGATCGTGTAATGCCTTGCGGTAATACATTCCCGTTAGCAGCATCAGTTAATTGTTTAACCGGAAAAATTTTGAAGTAACACCATTTTACAAATCGCGTTAAGTCATCCACCAGCATAAAAACCAAAATCAATAATTTCGAAATCATGATAATGAATACAAATGCAGTGAAGTAAGTACGAATAAATTTAGGCCATGTTTGAATGTCCCATATCATAGCACTTAGTATAACTAAAACACAAAATGCAGTTAACGACCAATAAATAATAGTTGCTGTCTTTTGAGAAAATTCGGAAGAGTTACGAAGTGCAAATTTGAATGCCTGATAGACATACAAATCAATGATTAAGATGATTGCAATTAAAAATAACTGTCCGAATTTCATAGGGTAAAATGCATATTAATCATTAAGGAGCTAATCTAAATACCATCCAGCTTTCGCCATTGCGTTCGTATAAAAATCGGTCGTGTAATCTGTTCGGGCGACCTTGCCAGAATTCGATGCGGTTAGGTATAACTAAATAACCTCCCCAATGCTCAGGACGAGGAATTGTTTTGTTTTCGTAATAGGTGTTTAAGCGTGCAACTTCATCCTCTAATTCTTTTCTTGATGTTAGAATAGATGATTGTGAAGATGCCCAGGCTCCAATCTGACTTTCACGAGGGCGTACAGCGAAATAGGCATCCGATTCTTCTGCGCTAACTCTTGAAATTGTTCCTTCAATACGTACTTGCTGCGACATTGCCTGCCAGAAAAAATTCAAACAAACCTGTGAGTTATTATTGATTTCTTCTCCCTTTCTACTTTGATAATTGGTATAGAATATAAACCCACGATCATCAAGTCCTTTTAACAATACAATTCTTGAAGATGGTTTATTATCCACTACCGATGAAAAACACATAGCATTGGGTTCCGGGACTTCATTGTTGACAGCATCGGTGAACCATTTTTCAAACTGCTTCATTGGGTTTGCATCGAGATCGTTTTCCGACAAAATTCCTTTGTCGTATTGCTCGCGCATTTGCTGTAAATGTTGGCTAAAGGGTGTTCCCTGAATCATGTTTAAATTATCGATGTCAAAAGTATAACATCCTTATCGAATAAATAGTTTTTAAATTGAATTCAGCCACGTTTTTTTAACAAAATGTAAGAAAGTGTAAGGTTTTTCGTTTTTTCGATTAATATCGTAGTAAAATAATATTAGACATAGAAACAAAACCGTTAATCGTTAGTTTAAGTTACTATCAAATCATAACACTATGAAAAGAATATTCGAACCCACACAAGGCAGCTTATTGGTATCAGAACCATTTTTAGCTGATTCATTTTTTAAGCGTTCAGTTGTATTGCTAAGTGAACACGATAAAAAAGGAACATTAGGATTTATCTTGAACAAACCAACTGATGTTACCGTTAATCAAGCGGTGGATAATTTCCCGGAGTTTGAAGCGCCTTTATACTTTGGTGGACCAGTTGAGACAGATACGTTATTCTATATTCACACATTAGGCGAGACTTTGAAGGGTGCTATTGAAGTTACCAAGGGTATTTGGTTTGGTGGCGACTTTGAAACGTTGAAGAAAATGATTGAGGAGAATAAAGTTACTACAGAGCAGATACGATTTTATGCTGGATACTCTGGCTGGGAACCCGATCAGTTAGAAAATGAAATGCGTGAGAAGGCTTGGTTAGTGACGGATGCACCTTCAGATTTCAACTTCTTAGGAGAGCCAGAAGTATTATGGGGTAAGGTTTTAAAGTCGATGGGAAATGAATATGCAATTCTTTCAACCTTTCCAGAAGATCCAAGTTTAAATTAAAAAATATCCAACAGTTTTATAGAAAGCAGCAGATGATAATTCGTCTGCTGTTTTGTTTTTGATTTGAAAATATTGGAATTGGAATTTTATTTACCTAAATTTGAAAATATGAAAGCTGTAATTATAAAACCAAAGTCTGCAACTGAATTAAAGTTTATAAACGACTTACTGAAGAAGCTAGGTGTTGATTCATCGACTGTCTCAAAAGAAGAAATTGAGGATATTGGTTTGTCAAAAGCTATGCGCGGTGTCGATAAGAATAAAAAGGTTAGTAAAATATCAATAGTTAACAAGCTTAAGTCATAATGACTGTCGAGTTTTTACAAAGTTTTTCAAGAGATACTGATAAGATTTTACGAAAGTCAGATAAACTAAAACTTCTTAAATTAATTAC
>CAMBYJ010000028.1 GCA_945872015.1 Chitinophaga pinensis
TACAATGGATCCTGAAAAGGCCCATCACTTTACTTTTTCTTTAATCAAAAGTTCCTTCAAAATTCCGGGAGTAAAAAGTCTCGTAAAATTGGTTGTAGGAAATACGAGTAAGCCTGTTGTTTGCATGGGTTTAGAATTCCCTAATCCTGTCGGACTAGCAGCAGGATTTGATAAAGATGCTGTGTTGTTTGAAGAGCTAGGCGCATTCGGATTCGGATTTATTGAAGTCGGTACTTTAACACCTAAAGCGCAAGATGGAAATCCGAAGCCTCGCATGTTTCGTTTGCCTGCAGACAAAGGACTCATTAACCGAATGGGATTTAATAACCAAGGTGTTGACGCAGCTGCTTTACGTCTCAAAAACAGAAAATCGAATCTGATTATCGGCGGTAATATTGGAAAGAATAAAATCACTTCTAATGAAGATGCAAATTCCGACTATCGTTATTGCTTTGAAGCTTTGTTTCCTGTGGTCGATTATTTTGTGGTGAATGTAAGTTCTCCGAATACCCCGGGTTTAAGAGCATTGCAGGACAAAGAACCACTTACTAAGTTGTTAACAGAGGTAATGGCTTTGAATCAGGCGAAGGCTAATCCCAAGCCAGTGCTTTTAAAAATAGCTCCCGATTTAACAGATGAGCAAATTGCAGAGATTGTTGAGATTGTTAAGGCCGTTAAATTGGATGGTGTGATTGCAACCAACACAACAATTAGTCGCGATGGACTTACAACTCCAGCCTTAATCACCTCTGAACAAGGTGGTTTGAGCGGAAAGCCAGTCACCGATAGAAGTACAGCCGTCATCAAGAAATTAAGAGATTTAGCAGGTCCAGAGATGGTTATAATTGGTGTTGGAGGAATTTTTAATGCCCACGATGCTCGAGAAAAATTAGATGCAGGTGCTAATCTATTGCAGGTTTATACAGGTTTTATTTACGAAGGGCCTTTTATTGTTAAAAACATCGTTCGGAATCTGTAGATTTTACTTCTGATTTTTTTTAGGATTCCTTAACTTTGAAGACTTAAAAAAATAAGATCATGTTTAAAAGAATTTCAATTTTTGCAGTAGCAGCGCTATTTGCAGTTTCATGCAACCAATCATCCGATAAAGCAACATCAGAAAACGCTAAAGATTCAACGAAGGTGGAATATTTTGGCGCTAAGATTACAGAGGAAAATGCATTACCGGTTGACTCTATCGTTTCAATGCTTAAAACTTCTCCTCAGGATATAGCATCAGTTAAAGCAACAGGTAAAATTGATGCTGTTTGTAAAAACAAAGGATGTTGGATGACTATCGCGAATGGTGTTGGTGAACCAATGAGAATTACTTTCAAAGATTATGGATTTTTTGTTCCAATGGATTGCGATGGTAAAACAGCAGTTTTTGAAGGAAGAGCATATCACGATACTGTTTCAGTGGCGATGTTGAAAGAGTATGCAAAGGATGATGGAAAGTCGAAAGAGGAAATTGAAAAAATTACTGAGCCAGAAATTAGTTTAGGTTTCGAGGCAACAGGTGTTATAATAAAATAATATTTCTTTTTTTGAAATGAAGATTATTGAGTGTCCTAGAGATGCGATGCAAGGACTGCAGGAATTTATTCCTACGGAACTAAAGGCGGAATATATCAATCAGCTGTTAAAAGTTGGATTTGATACCATCGACTTCGGCTCTTTCGTTTCTCCGAAAGCGATTCCTCAGTTGCGCGATACGGCGGCTGTTCTTTCGCAACTCGATTTAAGCTCTACATCTTCGAAGTTATTGGCCATAGTTGCTAATCATAGAGGTGCAGAAGATGCAGTAGAATTTGAAGAAATAACTTATCTGGGATTTCCATTTTCTATTTCAGAAACATTTCAATTAAGAAATACGAATAGTACCATAGAACAATCGCTGACAACTGTTGCACAAATACAAGATTTATGCGTGCGTAATAGAAAGCAACTAGTTGTTTATATATCGATGGCTTTCGGAAATCCTTATGGCGATGAATGGAATGAAGACATCGCTTTGCATTGGATAGAAAAAATTCGTCGTCTCGGAGTTAAAACAATTGCGATGGCCGATACAGTTGGCCTTGCTGAAAGTGAGGATGTTTATCGAATTATGCAACATCTAATTAATTCTATTACGGATGTTGAGTTCGGTGCTCACTTGCATTGTACCGCTCAAAATTGGGAGCAGAAAGTCGATGCGGTATTTAAATCAGGATGCAGAAGGTTTGATACGGCTATTAAAGGTTATGGTGGCTGTCCGATGGCCAACGATGCATTAGTAGGAAACCTGGCAACCGAAAAGCTGATAAGTTATTTATCAAAGAATAATAAAGTTGCTATGCTGAAAGATTTAAATCTGGATGCATTTAACGAAGCAACAGAAATGAGTAACCACGTTTTTAATCATTAACACAATGCAACCGAGTAAAGCTCGTTATACCATCGGATTATAGAAGAGAGATTACAATTATGAAATTTAATTACATGCGATATTTAAAAGTTTTTACAATCCTAGTGTTTGTTTTTTGTAGTCAGACTTTGTTAGCTCAGGATGATGGCTATCTGGAAGTAATAGGATCTGTTCTTCAAGAAGGAAAAGGGTTAGAAGGGACAGATATTACCATTATAAAGGGCAATGAAAAGTTTGATAATGTAATTACTTCTACCGGTGGAAAGTTTATTGTTAATCTTCCTTTGGGATTTGATTACACTTTGGTTTTTTCAAAAAATGGAAGTGTTACAAAATCAGTTTTGGTGAATACAAAAGTGCCAGAAGCGGAAAAGAAACAAATCTTCAGCTTTAAATTTAAAATGGATTTGTTTAAAACACCTGATAATGCAGAGCAACCTAAAGAAGCAGACAAGCCTGTTGCTAAGCTAGCTTTTAGTGATGATTATGCCGACTTTGATTATGATCCAGAATATTCTAAAACGCGTAAAGCAGAATTAGAAGGTGTTAAAGTTAAAATGGAAGCAGAAGCTAAAAAGCAAGAAGAAGCTAAAAAGGCGGAAGCGAAAAAACTAGAGGATGCTAAGAAATTAGCTATGGAAAAAGCACGTCAGGATTCAATTGCCAATGTGCGTGCAAAGCAATTAGCTGAGTTAAAATTAAAGCAGGAGCAGGAGAAGGCAACGCAAGATTCCATCGCTAAAGAAAATGCAATACAAGCACAATATGCAGCACAGGCTGCAGCAAAACGTAAAGCAGAACAAGATTCTATTGTAGCTGCTGAGAATAAAGCAAAAGCATTAGAAGCCACTCGCATCGCTAGAGAAAAAGCAGTCAATGATTCGATTGCAAGAGTAGTAGAGAAATCGCGACAAGATTCTGTATTGGCGGCGAAAGAAAAAATGCGAATGGAACAGCTGGCTATGGAAAAAGTTCGACAGGATTCGATTGCAAAAGATCGTCAGTTGAAATTAGAACAAGCAGCAGTTGAAAAAGCACGTCAGGATTCTATTGCACGTGAAAATGAAAAGTTGCGTCAGTTGCAACTAGCACAAGAAAAAGCAAGAAAAGATTCTCTAGAAAATGTTCGAATAAAGCAAGAGCAAATAGCAGCAATTGCCAAAGCAGAGCGTGATAAGTTTGTTGCCGACTCAACAGCAAAAGCAAAAGAACAAGCACGTTTATTAGCATTAGAACAACAAGCCCAGGCAAAAGCTACTGCCGACTCCCTTGCAAAAGTGAAAGCGAAAGAAGAAGCTGATGCATTAGCAGCTGCAAAAGAAAAAGCTCGATTAGAGGCATTAGCTGTTGCAGCTCGTGAAAAAGCTGTTACTGACTCAATAGCACAAGTAAAAGAACAAGCGCGTTTATTAGCTTTAGAGCAACAAGCACAGGCAAAAGCAGCAGCCGACTCACTCGCAAAAGTGAAAGCGAAAGAAGAAGCCGATGCAAAAGAGAAAGCTAGATTAGATGCAATTGCAAAAGCGGAACGTGAAAAAGCCGTTGCCGACTCATTAGCGCAAGTAAAAGAACAAGCTCGTTTATTAGCATTAGAACAACAGGCCCAAGCAAAAGCTACTGCCGACTCCCTCGCAAAAGTGAAAGCGAAGGAAGAAGCCGATGCGTTAGCAGCAGCAAAAGAACAAGCACGTTTAGATGCGATAGCAAAAGCAGCGCGTGAAAAAGCCGTTGCCGACTCATTAGCGCAGGCAAAAGAAGCAACACGTAAAGCAGAATTTGCAAAACAGGCACGTGATAAATTTGTTGCCGATTCGTTAGTGATGGCAAAAGCATTAGCTCGTGAAGAGCGAATTAAAATTCAAAAAGATTCCTTAGACAATGTGCGCAGAATTCAAGAAGAAGAAGCGCGTAAAATAGCAAGTGCAGAGGCACAGCGACAATCAGAATTAGCAGAAGAAAAACGTAAAGCAGATGAAGAGCGAAAAAGAAAAGAGATTGAGGATAAGACTAACAAGCCTCCAGTTGCAACTGCACCAGCAGCTTCAGTACCTAAGAAAAACAATACAGACGTCTCACAGTTTAAAGTCGACTTTAAAGCACAGGTAATCCCTGAAGGAATTTCCGAAGAAAGCATAAAAGAATCGAACCGTACAATTTCACGAACGATTATTAATACCGCCAAAGATCAAATCTACTATTTAAAGGTAGTGTATGATTATGGTTTAGAACAATATTATAAAGGTTCATCTACATCTGCTGTATTAACCAATATTACCTCGAGTTTGTATTATAATGAGGTCGGTAATTTTAGGAAAATTCTTAAGTCTAAATAATTTGCTAATAAATAATAAAGTGTATCCGTAGGATTCTACTTTATTATTTGATAATTTGACAATTTTAAAATGAGTTATTAGAAATACCATGAAAAGTACAATAGCAATCTTGTTTTTGATTTTTATATCATCTAATGCATTCGCGCAGCGACTCATGAATTCATCGCGTTCGACGATAGGGTATATAGAGAATGGAAGAGTGATGAATGCTTCGCGTTCTACGGTTGGATATATTGAAAATGGTCGTGTGATGAATAGTTCGCGCTCTACAATTGGTTATATCGATGATGATCGTGTGATGAATGGCTCTCGTTCTACAATCGGTTATATTGATGATGACCGTGTGATGAATAGTTCACGCTCAACCATAGGTTATATTGAAGAGGGTAGAGTCACCAATAGCTCACGCTCTACCATCGGTTACTTTGATGATGTGCGAAGAGTAGATGCTGCAGCCTATTTCTTTTTCTTTTTTCGTTAACTAGCAGTAATTAAAAAGGTCATTCTTCCTTCGATTTTGCTTTTATTAAGTAAGCAAGGATTCCTGTTGCAATTACATTTGATTTAATAAGGGAGTATTGCGTTTATTAAGGCGGTTGTTACATATTTTATTTTTATTAATTCAATTTGATAAAAATAAACCATAAATATTGTAAATTAATTAAAATTTTTATATTTGAATAAGTGTTATGAAAAAATAAATGAAACATATCTGTCTTATAATTTTAATATTTGTTTTTTGTAGGCCCGCACAAGCTCAAATTAACCTCGTGCCTAATCCGAGTTTTGAGGATACAATAGCTTGTCCAACGAACGTAGCCGGACAATATGGAGATCAAATTTACAACCTTACTAATTGGTTTCCTGCTGGCAATTCACCTGATTATTTTAATATCTGCTCAAATTTAAATGTGTCAATTCCATTCAATTATTTTGGTTGTCAATTTCCATTATCTGGAAATGGATACGTGGGACTTTACACATCAGGAAACTATCCTACTCAACCGAATTATAGAGAGTATGTTGGTGTAGAACTAAATCAATCAATGGTGGTTGGTACAAAATATTATTTTAAAATGGCGGTTTGTGCAGCACATAGCGGTTCATACACTTTCTTTAATTCAATATCAAATAATATGGGGATAAAATTATCATCTTCGCATTATGAATCTTTAAACAATCCATTAATTCCAGACAATTTACCCACTTTAAATTATGATACAATTATTTCAGATTCAATAAACTGGAAAATAATTAATTTTTCTTATGTTGCTGACAGCAGTTATGGATATATGTATTTAGGGAATTTTTATGATGATACCAATACAGATACATTAATTTGTCCTGGAGAAACATTTTCTTATGGTGCATACTATTATATTGATTATATCTGCATATCTACAGATTCTTTGACTTGTGAAAGTGTTACTGGAATAAGTGATTTAAATGATAGTTACAATAAATTTATTGTTTACCCCAATCCAGTTACAAGAGAGTTATATTTTAAAAATATAACCACTCCCATATACATACAATTGTTTGATAATGTTGGAAGAGAAATATTAAATGGTAATTTAAATCCCCATCAGCCATTTGTTGACTTAAATGAACTTGTTCCTGGGGTCTATTTTATCGAATTAAATTACAATAAAAAGCGATTAATCAAAATAATAAAAATTTAATTCACTTTTCTTAACAATTAAAAAGGCCACTCTCGCTTCGATTTTGCTTTGATCATATAAGCAATAATTCCGGTTCCAATTACAATCAATCCCGATATCATAAAGGTAGTTCCGGTCGATATAAAAATGGCGAGCCACATGATAATGGCCACAATTACTGGCAGCGGATACAATGGCATTTTAAAAGGAAATGCAATCGATTTTTTCTTTCGCATCATCATGAGTCCAATTGCTTGTCCAATAAACTGAACTAAAATTCGCATTGCTAGTATTGCGGTGATGACCTCCGTTAGTTTAAACAATAAGCTAAATACAAAAGCTGTAATTCCTAATCCGATAAGTGCAATGTGTGGGAAGTTTTTTGTTGGATGTAATCGCGCAAACACACTGAAAAACTCTCCTTCCTTAGCAGCTGCATAAGGCACCCGAGAGTATCCTAACATCACGGCAAACAAACTCGCAAAGGCAATCCAAAGAATTAAAACAGTTCCAATAGTAGCTGCTGTTGTTCCGTAGAGCTTTTCTAAAAATAAACTCACAATAAATTTAGAGTCTGCTGCTTCTTTCCAAGGAATCACACTCACCACACTCATATTCATCATTAGATACAAAATGGCAATGCCAAAAACTGAAAGCAACATGCTTCTCGGAATAATTTTTTCTGGCTGTTTGATTTCACTTCCTAAATGGCAAACATTGTAATATCCTAAATAACTATAAATCGTTTTTACAGATGCTGCACCTAAAGCAACTCCAAAAAGTGCATTGACTTGTATTCCGTCATTCATTTCATGAAGCGGTTGCAATAGATGTCCGTTTTGAAATCCTCCCCAGATAATCCACAATATTGTTCCAACTACGCCCACCCAAAGCAAGGTGCTCATTTTTCCTATGGTGCTTATATTTCGGTAAAGCAAGGCCGTTAGTAAGAGAACCACACTTCCAGAGACCACTCTCGAGCTAACTTCATCCAACGGAAATAAATAACCTGCATACATCGAAAATCCGATAGCACCACTCGCAATTACCAAAGGCGCTTGTATCATCGTTTGCCAAGTGTATAAAAACGACATGAGCTTGCCCCACGATTTTTCTCCATACGCCGTTCGCAAAAAATAAAAACTGCCACCGGCATTCGGTAACGCAGCTCCCAACTCCGACCATATCAAGGAATCAATCAACGATAAAAATGCTCCTGCAATCCATGCATAAATAAACCAGGGTCCATACATCATTTGTATTACCAAAGGCAACACGACAAATGGACCAATTCCTACCATATCTATCATGTTAATAGCAGTGGCCTGAAATAATCCAAGTCGACGTTCTAAATGAGGTTGCTTGCTTTGCATTTCCGAAAAATAGAAATAATTTTCAATTAAAGGCAGATTAATTACCTTTACAAAAATCATTAGTTATGTTGTTAGTTTGCGACTCAGGCTCAACCAAGGCAGATTGGTTATTATACGACGGAAAAGAAATCAAAGGACCTTTTCATACCATTGGATTTAATCCACTTTTTCATTCAACTGAATTTGTGTTTCAGACTATGCAGGCTTCGTCTGATTTTAAAGACTTCGCTGATAAAATAACAGAAGTAAAATTCTTTGGTGCGGGATGTTCTAATCCTTCAAGTAAAGAAACCGTTGCTGCAGGTTTGCGCTCGTATTTTTTAAATGCGCATGTGCATGTTGAACACGATTTGCTTGCATGTGCCTATGCAACTTGCGGAAATGAGCCAGGCATATCTTGTATTCTTGGAACAGGTTCTAATGCGTGTTGGTTTGATGGTAAAGAAGTGCACGAAGGTAATTTCGGATTAGGTTATATCTTAGGTGATGAAGGAAGTGGTTCTTACCTTGGAAAAAAATTACTTACACATTATTTGTATGGTATGCTTCCGAAAGAAGTAGCAGAGGATTTTTATAATTCGTTTAAGTTGGATAAGGTGAGCATTGTTAATCAGGTTTACAAGCAACCTAATGCCAATGTATGGTTAGCGTCTTTCGCGAAGTTTATTGGTAAACATCAAGAGAATCCTGCTATTGCAAAAATGATTCAAGATAGCTTTAGAGATTTTTTAACGATTACCGTTTGCAATTATCCCGACTATAAAAACAAGATTGTTCATTTTGTAGGTTCAATCGCCTTTTTATATCAGCGTGATTTGAAACTGGTAGCTGATTCACTCGACATTAAAATCGGAAAAATTATTAAGCAGCCGATTGATGATTTGATGGAGTATTATATCCATCATTAATCATTTCAACTTCACACCTTCACCAACAAACGTACTAACGTCTGCGCCGTGACGAATTAAGTCGCGAACTATCGTAGATGATACCGGTGCATATATTGGTGAAGTAATAAGAAATACCGTTTCAATACTGCTCTCCACTGCGTGATTCATCTGTGCAATTGATTTCTCATATTCAAAATCGATTGCATTGCGTACACCACGCAAAATAAAATGGGCATGAATCGTTTTACAAAAATCGACTGTAAGTCCGTCGTAAGGCATTACTTCCACTTGAGGATATTCTTTCAAACTATCTTTTACAAACTGAATACGATCGTTAATAGGAAACATGTAATTCTTCTGTGCGTTGTTTCCAATTCCAACAATAATCTTATCAAACAAATCAAGTCCCCTCGTAATAATATCAATATGTCCTGTTGTGATAGGATCAAAACTTCCTGGGAATAAAGCGATTTTCGACATAGTATTTTTTTATTTATTCGAAGAATGTAAAGCTAACAAATCCGTATTTTCTGGTTTGTAAATAATGGGGCAGTTGACTAAAATCAACTTCCGAAGAATGTTCTAAAATAAAAACACCGTTTGGTTTTAAGAGCTGATTTTCAAAAATCAGGTTGACTAATTCACTTGCAGGTGTTTCTGTATAGGGCGGATCAGCAACAATAATATCCATAGCTGTTTTACTGTTCTTCAAATAAGTAAGCACATCCGATTGAAGAACGTTGAGTTGTTTGCTGATTCCTAATTGCTGAGCTGTTTTGTTCATGTAGTTACAGCAAGCACCATCTTTATCAATAGCGGTAATAGCAGGACATCCTCGCGAAGCAAATTCGAAACTTAAATTTCCGGTTCCTGCATATAAATCTAAAACAGAAGTTTTTTCAAACGAATAATAATTATTCAGAATATTAAAGAGTCCTGTTTTAGCAAAGTCAGTGGTTGGTCTCACCGGTAAGTTGCTCGGTGCAATTAGTTTCTTACCTCTAAATTGACCGCTAATTATACGCACAGTATCTGAGAGAATAAAAAGTGATATTGAGAAGGTAATAATTGGTCGAATCCATAAGCGTATTCAAAGTTTTCTGGTTTATCACCCAGCATCAAATAGCGAATATACTTTTGTGCAATAAGCCACGCCGATGAGTTGCGTTCAATTTCTCCGAAAACAATTACTTGGTGCACATCAGGATTTAATTGCAATTGCTCCATCACATACAGCAGGTAATAAATAAAATCTTCCCCTGTTTGATGTTCAAATGAATTACAGAATAACAATTCGTTTCCTTTACAAACAACAACATCCATGGTATGTTTTCTAACGTTGACCATTACCGCAGGATACTGACGGTGTTTGTTGTTCATCAAATGAATTTCAATAAAGCTTGATAATGCATTCACTAAGGATGCCCCGCTGAAATACGTTGATATAGCAGAATTGAATTCAAACGGAATGCTGTACGTTAAATGCGTATTTGCAATTGGTAAAAAATCGGAGTAAACAATATCAGAATGTTTTAATCGGCTCACCAGCGATAATCCATCACGCATATTTTCTCTGCTGAATAATGGATCAGGAGTTAATGCGCAGGCATTCGTTTGAATAGCCAATACTTTTTTAGCAGGATTGTAATTTCTAAGAATATCATCAGAAGCAAAAACAGTTTGAAAAAACTCAGCCGATTTTCCTGAGCCCATCAATATATGATAGTCTTTTAAAACAACTGCTTTGTTCCTTGCTTTATCTAAAATAAAATAAGAGAACTGATGGTCATCAATGGTTGCGAACAACACACCATTATCAACCATTCCATGTTCGAATGATTCATCAATGATTTGTCGTTTTAAATTTACCTGAATACCTGTCATTTCCATGATTGTCCAAAAATAACAATTACTTATGATTACTTTTGTCATTCCAGTAATTTTTATCCATGAATTCAGCCCTTATTTCTAAAATTCGTAATCTGCTTCATGCATCTATGGAGCTGATTCCTACAGAGGGGCAATCGAAATTCATTGATACATTTAGTCGCTTTGCTGCGGATGAATCAGGTGGTATTTTTATTCTGAAAGGGTACGCGGGTACTGGAAAAACTACGATGATGTCGGCAGTAACACGTGTGTTTAACAATATTGTTTTATTGGCGCCAACGGGACGAGCAGCCAAGGTCTTATCTAATTATACGGGCAAGGCTGCTTATACCATTCACAAGCATTTGTATATTCCTGCCACGACATCTGATGGAAGGATGTGGCTTCGTCCTGCAGAAAATAAATTTCATAAGACCTTGTTTATTGTCGACGAAGCCTCGATGATTCCTGATGCGGCGATTGATGATGAAGGCGCTGTTTTTCCTGGTGTGAATTTGCTTACTGATTTAATCAGTTACGTTTATAGTGGACCTGGTTGCCGTTTGATGCTGGTAGGTGATACCGCGCAGTTGCCTCCTGTGCATTTTGATACGAGTCCTGCACTAGATGCCGACCATTTAAAATATCGCTTTCGTCGAGAGGTTTATCAAACGGAATTGACCGAGGTTGTACGTCAGAAAAACGATAGCGGAATTCTTTATAACGCTACCCATATCCGTGAACATATACGAGAGGAAGATGAGCATCTTGAATTCGATTTGAATGGTTATAAAGATATTGTTCGTGTAACAGGAAGTGAGTTAGTCGATTTAATGCATACGGTTTACAAAGAGGAAGGAACAGAAAATGTATTGCTTATTACGCGAAGTAATAAATCCGCTATTCAGTATAACCGCTTGATTCGTTTTAATCAGATGTGGATGGAGAATGAGATTGATGCTGGAGACCAGCTCATGGTGGTTAAGAATAATTATCATTGGGTTGATGAGGAGCATCCCGCGAATTTCATTGCGAATGGTGATATTATCGAAGTGCGGAAAATCCATCGTTTCGAAGATGCTTTTAATTGTCGTTTTGCTTTAGCTACAATCAAACTCAACGATTATCCCGATGAACCCGCTATCGAAGCTTATCTTTTATTGGATACATTAAGCAGTGAAGCTCCTGCTCTGTCTAAAGATCAGCAGAATAAACTCTATAATGCATTACAAGATTACTACGCTGCCGAAGAACCAGATAAGCGTCGCCGTAGTGCGCTGATTCGTAAGGATCCATATTATAACGCGCTTCAGATAAAATTTGCGTATGCGGTGACATGCCATAAATCCCAAGGTGGTCAATGGCCTGTGGTATTTGTCGATCATGGATATTTTACAGAGGATATGCTCAATATCGAATACTTGCGCTGGTTGTACACTGCTATTACACGTGCCTCGAAGAAAGTATATCTGTTGAATTTTTCGGATTCTTTTTTTCAGAATTAGTAAGCGTAATCCGTTGAAAAATCACTTTCGACTTCTTACTATTGTATCATTCATTCCCTTATATTTAGCCATTGAAATTTTCGAATGAGCAGGCCAATTATAGAAGTTAAAAACATCTTTAAATCGTACGGTGATTTACCCGTGTTGAAAGGTGTAAACATGTCGGTTAACAAGGGAGAAGTCATTTCCATTGTAGGAGCGAGTGGGGCAGGTAAGAGTACGCTTATGCATATCATAGGAACACTCGATCAGGCGGATAAAGGCCAAGTGATTATTGATGATAAAGATTTATCAGGATTAAGAGGGAAAGCATTATCTGATTTCAGAAATAAGCATATCGGTTTTGTATTTCAGTTTCATCAGTT
>CAMBYJ010000029.1 GCA_945872015.1 Chitinophaga pinensis
TCCTAGAACATTATCGAAACTAAAAGAATTTGGATTATATGAAAGAGTAACGTCAAATCCTATGATAATTCTCACAGAACCATTAGATTATTTTGCATTTCAAAAGTTAATTGCAGACTGTAGTTTTGTCATTACAGATAGTGGCGGTATTCAAGAAGAAACAACCTACAGAAGTATTCCTTGCTTAACGTTACGTCCAAATACAGAACGCCCTTCTACAGTTTGGATTGGCACCAATGAACTTGTTCCTTTTGAAATTGAAAAGGTTCAGGAAAAAATAAATGAGATTAATACAAACACCTTTAAGAAAGGAGCAATTCCACCTATGTGGGATGGTTTTTCAACTGAAAGAATTTTAGAAGCATTTAAAATTATTTTGAAGATGTAAACACCGCGGGCCCTACCGTTACCACTTATGCGCATAACAAACAGAGAAGGTCTAACCAGCCTAACTAATTTTTCTTTTTTCCCTTTTCCTTTTTCAAAACCATATGCTGAATTTATCAAGCATCAATTTGGGAACGAGGTTCACTATTTTGAAAAAAATAAAATTGTAGTCCCCTTAGAAGTCACAGGCCGAACGTTTTTTCAGCAAGTAAAACTTCTTGCCCCACCCTATCGTGAAGAGAAAGAATTAGATGATGATGAATTAAAATCATTCTTAAACGACTTACAAAAAACACTTACAAATTCAGGAGATTTTATGCGGATTATACAGCCGCATCCAATGGCTTTTACCTCCGAAAAACCATCTAATAGCAAGTATTGTCAATTCGGAACTTACATAACATTATTACAGAATAAATCTGATGATGATTTACTTGATTCATTTGATTTGAAATATAAAAAAGCTGTTCAGCATAGTATAAAAAATGGCGGTACAGTAACTCTTTCGAACAATTCGATAAATGAATTTTATGCTGTTTATCTTAACACTTGCAAGAGGGCAAATATTTACTACGATAGTTTAGCTTATTTTAAAAATTTAATTACTCATTTACCAGATAATACCCTTACAGCAGTAATCAATGACGCAGAAAGAATAACCATTGGGGCTGCATTTTTTATTTTTGATAAACATACCTGTTATTGCACGCATGCAGGATCTGTGGCTGGGAATAAATTATACGGAGGCATGAAACATCTGCATTTTGAGGTTATGAAATGGATGCGTGATAAAAATGTAAAGGAATACGACTTAACGGGAGTTAGAATTAATTCAAGTAACGAAACGTTACAAGGTGTTTTCAAATTTAAAAAAGGCTTTGGCGGCGAATTAAAACAAGGCTATTTATGGAAAGCTGATTTGATAAAATGGAAATGCCTTTTGTATGACCTACTCGTATTATTAAAATCAAAAGGTAAAAAACATAAAGATATAATTGACCAAGAACTATGATGAACAAACTATTTTTCTTTCTAACCAACAATCGCTTTTCTAATGCTATTTTAATTTTTTTAAAACTAGATGGATGGATGACCAATAAGTTTGGCATTTATAAGCGCATCCGAATCAATAAAAATTTAAGTCTTCAAGAGATGGCAGGTTTTTCAAATACGCCTCAAATAAATGAAGTGCTATATAAAACACATAAGGACCTAAATGATTTTATTAAACAACATACTAAAAAAGGTGACGCTATTTTAGATATTGGATGCGGAGCAGGGGCCTACTTAAAAGATTTTTATCTCGATTACAATTGCACTGGAATTGATGTAAATATAGATATGATTGACCGAGGAAAATTAGATTTTCCTACTGTACATTTTATCTATGGAAACTTTTTAGAGTACCCTTTCAAAAATAAATTCAAGTTAATCTATTGTATTAGTGTTATTGAATTTATCCCACCAAGCAAACTAGATTCTTTTTTCAAAAAGATAGCGGATAATCTCGAAGATGGTGGATACTTATATCTAAATTATCCTCCTGCATTAAAAAAAGAAGATTTGTATTATCCCGACTTATACTACATTGAATATACACCCAAGAGCATAGAAAAATCGATAAGTAAATACTTTGAAATTATTACACATGAGCATGCTTTTGATGGTAGAAAATTTACCGATTATGATCCAAAACCTTATGGTAATGGAGAACGAATTTTCAAAAATGCTTACGTTATAACTGCAAAAAAATAAAATAACTGCATGAAAAACGAGAAGACTCTTTTGTTCACTTTTGATTACGAACTTTTTTTAGGAAAGAGAAGTAGTAATGTATTAGAAAGTGTTATAACTCCAACGCAAGAAGTTTTATCTATTTTGGATGAATATAAAATCAAGGCAATCTTTTTTGTTGATACTACTTGGCTTATTAAATTGAAAGAGCTTTCTGCAATTCATCCAGCATGTCAAAATAATTTGAAGCTAATATCATCCCAGCTAATCAACATTGTAAAAGAAGGTCATGATGTATTTCCGCACTTACATCCACATTGGATGGATGCTATTTATGAACCTGAAAAGGATGAATTTAATTTGAATAATATTGCAAAATACAGAATTAATCAGCTATCAAAAGAAGAGCGCGAAAAATTATTCGATGAATCGATTGCCATCTTAAAACAAATTATACATCCTGATTTACCAAACTATAAAATCAATGGATTCAGAGCTGGTGGTTGGTCTATTCAACCTTTTGAAGATTTTAAAGCAAGCTTTCAAAAGCATGAAATCATTTATGATTTTAGTGTAATGCCATTAGTGTATCAGTTTACGGATGCACAACATTTCGATTTCAGCACTTGCATAAAAAGCAGTATATACCGATTCTCTAACAAAGTAGAAGAACCTGACGATAGAGGAAAATTTATTGAGATTACCAGTGATATTATTTACATTGAACAGTGGAGAAAATTTATTGATAAGATTTTCTTAAAATTCTTATACAAATTATTTCACGATAGCACTCACATGAAGGGTATTGGTGTTAATTCTCATGAAGTCAAATCAAAAGCGAAATCTCCCTTTGGAATCAACTTAACAAACTCCAATTACGAGCGTGTTTCTATTGAGTTGCTTACTCGAATTAAGCTTTCCAGCTATAAAAACTTTATCAGGAACCAGGAGTTTGTACAATTTGTTTCACATCCGAAAATACTAACCCAGCATAACATAAAAATGTTGAAATGTTTGTTAAAATTCGCAGTTGAACGTTTCCATATCAATAGCGATTTTAGGTATTTTTCAAGAAATAAAATAAAAGCAATAAATCAACCCAGCCACATAGATAGCCAATCCTATCTTTTAAATGCTACGTGCGAATAACGTCCTGAAAAATGTCAACTATATCAGTTGTAATACCTTGTTACAATGTAGCCGATTATGTAAAAGAGGCCATTGAATCTGTTCTTCATCAAACTAAACAATGTGAAGAGATTATTTGTGTTGACGACTGTTCGTCTGACAATACCGTTGCTATCATTAAGGAACTACAATCACAATATCCTTCAAAAATAAAATTGCTTCAAAACGAAAATAATAAAGGAGCAAACTATTCACGTAATAAAGGTCTACAAGCTACATCGAGTGAATTTGTTCAGTTTTTTGATGCAGATGATTTATTACTTCCAACCAAGTTTGAACATCAGCTTAGCTTGATTGAAAAATCAAACATTCCAATTGACATTGTTGTAAACAGCTTTAAAAAAAGAAGCTTATCGGGTGCCGAAACGCTTTATTCTTTTGAAAGTGACGATGCATGGAATAGTTTAATGAGAGGACGTTTGGGTGTAACTACTGCTAACCTATTCCGAAGAAGTGCCATTATTGGTGCAGGCGGTTGGAATGAAGACATGAAAAGTAGTCAGGAGTATGAGTTAATGTTTCGCATGTTAAAAAACGGATCGAATGTTAAAATTGATAGAGCAGTGCTAAACATTAACAGAGAGCGTGTATCGGGTTCAATTACACAATCGAATCCTGAAGCTAAATGGACACGCTTCATAAATTTGCGCATAAACATTTATAATTATCTACATGAACATAACTTACTCACAGATAAAATAAAAACTACGTTTATCAATGAGGTTTTTAACTCAATCAGAATTATTTACTACTACAATAAAATGGAGGCCATAGATATGCATCGAAAGTTTATTTTGCCAATTGGCAAACCTACACCTACTCATTCGAATTCAAAAAAGTATATGTTCATTTATAATTTATTCGGATTTAAGTTTGCGCAAATGATAGCTACACTACTTCACACACAAAAGCCTTATTAAGCATACAATGATTTACCTTACCTATGGCGAACCACCCTCTGGTATATTTTTTAGTCAGGTAACTGATGTATTAAACTATCTCGAAGAAAAACATCAGTGTTCTATTCGTTTAGTAGCATTTATTTCCTTACATGATTTTTCGAATAAGAAAAAAGAAATCTTAGCTAAACGAACTAACGCTATCGTATTACCGATGTTACCAAAAGCTCCTTATTGGAAATTTAACACATTAATGCTTTGGTTTATTTGTTTATTACTCAAACCCAATTCGATTATTGCTCGCAATGTGATTGCCACAAATATGGCACTGAAATTAAAAAATAAATGCAGCGTAAAAAAAGTTTGTTTCGATGGCAGAGGTGCTATGAAGGCAGAGTGGACAGAATATCCTATCACTGTTCCTGCTAACTGGAAAAATAATATTCATGAATTAGAAAATAATGCAGTAAATAAAAGTGATTTTAGAATTGCAGTTACACAAAAACTAGTAGAGCATTGGCAATCGGAATATCATTACACTTCATCAAAACACGTTGTTATTCCTTGTACGTTAAATAGTAATTTCAAAGTGAAAGAACTGGATGAAGCAGGTATAAATAATATCCGAGCTACATATGGTTTTAACATGGAAGACCTTGTGCTTGTTTATTCAGGCTCTGTTTCTGGATGGCAATCGTTTGATTTACTTAAACCATTACTTCAAGAATTTTTACAACAACAACAAAGTAACAAACTAGTCTTCTTATCAAACGATGATCAAGTCATTCAGGATTTGATTATAAAGTTTCCCAAGCAGGTTAGTCGTAAGTGGTTAAAACATGAAGAGGTGACAAACTTCTTATTAGCGTGCGATTGGGGAATCTTAATCAGAGAGCAATCGGTTACGAATAAGGTTGCCTCCCCTACTAAATTTGCAGAGTATTTAAGTGCTGGGTTACCAGTGATTATATCTGAAAACCTAGGTGATTACACTGAATTTGTAAAAAATAATGACTGTGGTATCATTTATTTGGAACAAAAATCCCTTTCCATCAGTAAAAAGCCATTCTCAGAAAGAAACAGGTTAATCCAGTTAGTTCAACTAAACTGGACGAAGTCTGCGCAAGATGGGCAGTATAAAAAATTAATTGAAGAGCAATTATGAAAACATTAGTTACCGGAGGTGCCGGCTTTATTGGATGTGCGGTTATTGATAAGTTACAGCGCGAAGGCGATGAGATTTTTGTGATTGATAATTTATCGTTTGGAAAGCGTGAGTTTATAAACGTTAGCGATGATCATTTTTTTCAAGCTGATATTTTAGATGAACATACAATAGTTAACATCTTCGATAGTGTTCAACCCGATCGTGTGATTCATTTAGCAGCTGTGCATTTTATTCCTTATTGCAATCAACATCCGTTTGAATCGAGCAACATTAATATCAGAGGAACGATACATGTTTTAAATGCATGTAAAAAATATCAGGTAAAGAAAGTATTTTTTGCTTCTACCGCTGCTGTATATCCTATCTATGATGAAGCGGTTTCAGAAAATCATCCTACAGGCCCAATGGATATTTACGGTTTAAGTAAATTAACTGGAGAACATTTATGCAATGAATTTCATTTGCAGACAGGCGTACCCGTTATCATCTGTCGTTTCTTTAATGCATTTGGCCCAAATGAAACAAATCCGCATTTAATACCAGAAATACAAAATCAAATTAATGCTGGCTTGCGCAAAATTAAACTAGGAAACTTAACGCCAAAGCGTGATTTTATTCACACTTCAGATATGGCCAATGCTGTGCATTCGTTAATGAGTTACGATAGTAAAGGAATTGACATTTATAATTTAGGAAGAGGAATTGAATATTCAGTAACAGAAATTGTAGATGCCTTTTCGCGAGAGCTAGGAGAAACAATTGAGATTGAAGTTGACGAATCACGTGTACGCAAAGTAGAGCGTATGCATTTACTCGCAGATGTGAGCAAGTTAAAGTCGACAGGCTGGCAACCATTAATTGGTATTGACGAAGGTATTGCAACATTGATAAATAAATAATAGTGAAACGACAGCTTCTTTTTTGTACCGATGGAATATTTCCGCATGCTGTTGGAGGAATGCAGAAGCATTCGTTGTTATTAATTGAGCAATTAGCTAAGTACAGTGAATGGGAAATAATTGTTGTTCATCCACACAAGCAAAATGTACTTGATCCTTCATGGAATATTAAAGAGATTGCTATACCGTTTGACTTTAATGGATTTTATATTTGGAAGCAATATCAGTATTCAAAAAAAGTAAGCGAACTAATAAATCAATATCCTGAAGCTGTTGTGTATGCTCAAGGATTTGCTGTTTTGCATGAACTAAAAAAATTTGGCAATCGTGTTATAATTAATCAGCACGGATTAGAACCCTTTCAAGGCTTAACAAAAAACGATCGCATAAAAACATTACCGATGCGTATGATGGAGCGATATCAGTTTAGCAATGCGGCAAAAGTAATTTCATTAGGAGGTCGATTAACCACTATATTGAAAAACGAAATTTATTATTCGAATGATAAAATAGCAGTGATACCAAATGCAGTTTATCAATGTGCATTACCTTCTAAAAATTTTGAAGCAGAAGAATTAAAACTTTTGTATGTAGGTCGTTTTGCATTTAACAAAGGTATTGATGTATTGCTAGAATCTATCAAATCGTTAAATCGCGAAGGTTATAAATCGAAATTGAAATTTTATATAGTTGGCAAAGGACCACTGTACGAAAAATTCACAACAGAATATCAATTTGAAAATGTAGAGTATGTCGGGTTTGCATCCGAAGAACGTTTGAAAGAATTATACGAGACCTGTGATTTATTTGTATTCCCAACCTTATTTGAAGGAATGCCCACTGTAGTTTTGGAGGCAATGGTACATGGAATGCCGATTATAGTTTCTGATACTGGAGCTACAGCAGAGTTAGTTGATAGTAATAATGGTTACTTAGTAGATGCCGGCGACAAAAGAGCATTTAAAGCAGCCATTCAAAGCTATTATCAACTATCGCCTGATAATAAAAGAAAAATGTCGGAAGCATCGAGAACACGAGTAATGAATAACTTTACATGGGAGATAGTTGGTCGCAAACATATCGAACTGTTTGAATCTATGCTTCCGTCGACTCCGCTCAGGAAGCCATCAACATTATAACATCATGTTGCAATTTCTAAAAGAAAATAATCAGTTTTATCTTGTTATCCTTTTCTGGGTAATGGGTGGTATTATTGCTCCAGAAATTGCGATGGTATTGGTTCCATTAGGATTAATACTGTTCAAAAGAAAAGGCATGTATGCTGAGATGATTGTTTCATTTGCATTACTACTTTTCTTTAGTGATAATCGCCAACCAGAGTTTGTATTTGCCGGTAAAACAAAAGATATTGCTTTAATAGTAATGTCGGCATTTGTGTTATTAGATACAAAATCGTTTAAAGAGAAAAGTAAAATATGGTATCCCTTCTTAGCATTTTTTATTGTTGCGTTTATCGTTGTATTTCGAAATCCTATTCCACTACTTGCTTTCCAAAAAACACTTTCGTTCTTGCTCATGTTTGCATTAATACCAAATTATGTAACACATGAGCTGGCTAATGACGAAGGCAAACATTTATTTAAGTTGTGGATATTCTCAGGTACGTTGGTATTACTTGCAGGATTTATGGTATCGGTAATAATGCCTACAGACTATACTTTTATTGTTGGTCGTTATAATGGATTAATGGGTAATCCAAATGGTATCGGATCATTTGCAACAATCTTCTTTGCATTAATCATGCTTACGTTACAAAAGCATCCTAAATTATTTACATTACCTCAATTGATTTTAGTTTTTGGAACACTTGCAATCTCGGTTTTATTATCTGAATCGAGAAATAGTATCTTCTCCATTTTAATCTTTTTATTCTTTTCGAGATTCTATAAAATGTCGCCAATGCTTGGCTTTGTAATTCTACTAATCTCAGGATTACTTTATCAAATCATTACAGATAATCTTCCGCTCATCGTTAACACGTTAGGGTTAGGCTCTTATTTACGTGTTGAGCATTTAGAAGATGGATCAGGTCGTTTGATAGCTTGGCAATTTGGATGGGAAAACATTCAAGATAATTTCTTGTTAGGTCGTGGATTCTCCTACGAAGAGACAATATTTGAGATTAATCAGAAATGGTTACAAAGTCAAGGAACCTTAGGCGGTGTACATAATACTTACCTTGCACTTTGGTTGAATACTGGATTAATCGGATTGATACTTTATATGTATGGCTTACTGACTAATTTTTTCAAGAGTATTACGTATAATTATTTATCGTTGCCTACCCTATTTGCATTTTTATTCTCCTGTACATTCGAAGCCTGGTTTCAAGGTTCACTAAATCCTTTTACCATAATGGCCCTAGCGTGTATCTCATTATTACACTTCAGAAATGTCGAGCAAAAAGAAGATTCTGTTCCTGTACTTTGAGCTGGCTGGCTATACAGTAGCATGCATGAAACATCTCGCAAATAATTTTAATGCAGAAGTTCATGTAGTGAATTATCCTGTTAACAGTGTTGCTCCGTTTGAATTTTCGTTTGGTGAGAATATTACTACCTACAACCGTAGTTCATACAATAACGTAGAACTTATTAAACTAACGGTAGGCATTAACCCCGATTTAATTTACGTATGTGGTTGGGCAGATAAAGGTTATTTAGCTGTTTGCAAGCATATCCAAAAAAGTACTCCAGTGGTTATGACATTGGATAATATCTGGAAGGGAAATTTGAAACAACGCATAGCAACTTTAATTGCTCCGTTTTATTTACCGAAACTATTTACGCATTGCTGGGTGCCTGGTCAGCCAAATGCTGATTATGCAAAACGATTAGGCTTTAAAGAAAATCAAATTCTTCAAGGACTCTATTGTGCAGATGTGGATTTGTACAATAAGTATTATGAAGAAACAATAGCTGAAAAAGAAACTAAATTCCCACACCGATTTATTTTTGTTGGAAGATATACAGAACTAAAAGGAACGCAAGAATTATGGAATGTGTTTTCGAATTTAACTGATGAAGAAAGAAAAGGTTGGGAACTATATTGCTTAGGCAAAGGACATCTCGAAGAAAATTTTCCGAATAAACCCTTCATAAAAAATGTTGGATTTGTACAACCAGAACAATTATCCTCCACTATACATCAAACGGGCATATTCATTCTTCCAACGCATTATGAACATTGGGGAGTTGTTGTGCAAGAGTATGCATTAGCAGGCTATCCGTTAATATGCAGTACCACTACTAGTGCAGCAACAGCATTTCTTACGGAAAATGAAAACGGATTTTTTTGTGAACCAAAAAACGAATCATCATTAAAAGAAGCATTGCTTAAAATTATCAATAGCGATGATTCTTCCTTAATAGCAATGATGAAAAAAAGTCACACGAAGGGGAATATAAATACTCCACAAAAATGGTCTGAATCACTTTTGCAATTAATTAAATCATGAGCAGCAAAAAGAAAATACTCGTATTTGTAGATTGGTATTTACCTGGCTATAAAGCAGGCGGACAAATTCGTTCGGTAGCTGCTATGGCGGGACATTTACGAGGAGAATACGATTTTTATATTGTAACTGGAGATCGTGATTTACATGCTGATGCACCTCATGCAGGAGTACAATTAGATACATGGATTAAATTAAAAGATGGCAGTCATGTTTATTATATCTCGCAAGAAAAAAGAACGAAGCAACATCTGAAAAAAATAATGTTTGAAGCGCAAGCAGATATTCTTTATTTGAATTCGATGTTTTCGTATTTCTATACTTTTCTTCCACTTACTATCAGAAAGAAATTTTTACCAGGAAGAAAAGTAATATTAGCACCAAGAGGAATGCTAGGGAAAGGTGCATTAAAGATTAAAGCATTAAAGAAAAAATCGTATTTGTTAACCACAAAAATGATGGGCTTGTATAGAGGAGTTACTTTTCATGCAAGTTCAACATCCGAAGAAAAAGAAATACATCAGCAATTTGGACGTAAAGCAAAAGTGCATGTTGCAATCGATTTGGTTGAACCTCGTCAATTAACGAATGTTGAACGCATCAAAAATAAAGGAAACATAAAAATGTTTTTCTTGTCGCGTATTTCGCCTAAGAAAAATTTATTAGGAACGTTAAAATTATTAAGTACACTACCAGCAGGCAATTCTTTTGAATTTGATATTTACGGACCCATAGAAGAAGAAGCATACTGGAAAGAATGCAATGCAGTTATTCAAACAATGCCATCGCATGTTAAGATTAACTATAAAGGCATTTTAGAAAATTCGGAGGTGATTGATGTCATGAGTCGTTATCATCTCAGCATTTTACTTACCTTTAATGAAAACTACGGACATTCAATTGTAGAAAGTATGGCAGCTGGTTGTCCTGTTTTAATTTCAGATCAAACCATCTGGAAAAATTTAAAGGAGAAAAATGCGGGATGGGATATTGCATTAAATAAAGAAAATGAAATTCGAAATGCAATTAACGATGCCTGCAATTGGAGTCAGGAAGAATTTAATGCATATAGTAAAGGAGCTCTTACCTTTGCACAACAAATTTTCGATGACAAAGAAGGAGTTGAACAAAACAAAAAATTATTTGCGTAATGAAGCAAACAGATTTATCAAAATATAATAACGATTGGTATAATCCAGGAGCAGGTAAAATTAAAATCGCCTTATGGTACATTACCAATGCTTTATTTTTGATAAACCCTCTCAATCCTTTTAGTAAGTTAAAAGTGTTTTTACTGCGCTTATTTGGGGCTAATATTGGAAAAGGTGTTGTTATTAAACAAAGTGTAAATATTAAATATCCCTGGCTGTTGAGTATTGGTGATTATACCTGGGTTGGCGAGCGTGTGTGGATAGACAACCTTGCGCAGGTAACGATAGGCAAGAATTGCTGCTTAAGTCAGGGAGCCATGTTACTATGTGGCAACCATAACTATAAAAAAGAAACATTCGATTTAATCACTGGTGCAATTACAATTGAAGACGGGGCCTGGGTAGGTGCATTGTCGATTGTTTGTCCTGGGGTAACACTAAAAACACATTCCATACTTTCTGTATCATCGGTAGCCACTGAAACCTTAGAGGCCTATACGATGTATAAGGGCAACCCAGCTCAAAAAATCAGAGAACGGGTCATTTTATAATTCAACCAAAGCAATGAAAGTAACAATAATTACCATTACCTACAACAGTGCTGCAACATTAGAAGACACATTACGGTCTGTTGTCAATCAGGATTATCCCAATATTGAATATTTAATTATTGATGGAAAATCGAAAGATAACACCCTACAAATTGTAGATAAATACAAAGACAAAATCACGAAAGTTGTTTCTGAAAAAGATAAGGGCTTATACGATGCTTTGAATAAAGGAATTGCTTTAGCTACAGGCGAAATTGTTGGCATGTTACATTCGGATGATTTATATGCATCGAATCATGTGATTAGCGATATTGTAGAGACCTTTAAAAATAATGCTGGTGCA
>CAMBYJ010000030.1 GCA_945872015.1 Chitinophaga pinensis
AAGCAAAATTAAAATAAATCTTATTCGAGGGATAAATATCAACCTTTACCTCTTAATAAATTCCGTTCAGCATCAAAGATGAGATTAAAATTCATTCTCATCTTTAAGTAACTTAAATTTGATTCGGTAATGAAGAAAATTATACTCGCCCTAAATTTCATTTTTCTATTTCAAATTTCTACTTTTTGCCAGGATACCCTGTTAAATGCAGGTTCATTATGGAAATACAATGATCTTGGTTTAGACTTAGGAGCTACATGGAAGGATATCAATTATAGTGATGCATCATGGTTGCAGGGTAACGCACCATTAGGCTATGGAATTACTAATTTAAACACAACACTTTCCTTTGGTCCATCATCGACAAACAAGTACACCACTACTTACTTTCGCAAATGGGTGAATATTGCTAATCCACGCGACTTATATTCTAAAATACAGTTTAATGTCCGCCGAGATGATGGCGTTATTATTTATGTAAATGGTGTGGAAGTTCTACGATCTAACATGCCATCTGGCCCAATCACCTATTCTAACTTTGCAAGCTCCTGTGCAGCAGATAATGGAAGTGTTTGGCAAACGATAGATGTAGCTACCAATCACTTCAACGATGGGAATAATTTAATTGCAATAGAGCTTCATCAATGTAATCTTACTAGTGGTGATTTATTCTTTAACCTTCAAATGATAGGTAGTAAATCGATGGCTGGCTTTGAATCAATTTCACCCATTGTTCAAAATCAAACTTTTGTTATTCCTCCATCCCATACTTTTCAATTATTGGTTAAAGAAGGTCGTCGATTGACCGTTGGTGGTAAAGTACCGGCACGCGCAGATTTCACAGGTTATATTCCAATTAATGGTTCTAGCGAAGATGGTTACTTACATGTAAATCATGAAAATGCTCCTATTGGAGGTGTTTCTCATTTTAAACTTCAATTTAATAGTAGTACTAAACTTTGGAATATTCAATCATCGCAAATGATTAATGTTAATGCCAGCGATATTGTAAATCTATATAAAAATTGTTCAGGTGCAATTACACCTTGGGGCACATCAATTAGTGGCGAAGAATCACGAGATTCGAATGATGTAAACAATGATGGCTATTTAGATGCTGGATGGTTGGTAGAAATTGATCCGATTACCAGAGCTGTAAAAAAATATAATGGCGGAAACAAGCAGCAAAAATTATGGGCTTTAGGACGTATGTCGCATGAAAATGCATGCATTGCCCATGACTCTGCAACGGTTTATTACGGAGAGGATTATACAGCAGGTTGCTTGTATAAATTTATAGCCAATGTTCCAGGTAATTTATCTAGCGGTTCGATGTATGTTTTGAAGTTAGATTCATCTTTATCAACTAGTGGAGCTCCGTTAAAATCGACTGGAGTTTGGATTCAAGTCCCTAATACAACTAAAGCACAAAGAAATTTCGCTTATGATTTAGCTGCTAATCTTGGAGGAACTCCTTTTGATGGAGTTGAAGATGCGGAAATAGGTCCTGATTCCATGATTTACTTTACTTCTAAAATCTATGGTAGAGTTTACAGATTTAATGATAACGGTAATGCCGTAACGAATTTTGAATCATATGTAGGAGGTAGAAGTTATTTGATTAATCATCCAAATGGTCCGACCAACGTTGCGTGGGGAACAGGAAATGATAATATGGCATTTGATAATGAAGGGAATTTATGGGTGTTTCAAGATGGAGGAAATAATTATATCTGGGTGGTAAAAAAAGGACATACTCAAGCTGCGCCTAAAGTTCAGTTGTTTGGTTGTGTACCTGCAGGAGCAGAACCTACAGGAATTACATTTTCGCCTGATAATCGTTTTATGTTTATGTCGATACAGCACCCTTCTACAACTAATAGATCTGTTATGAAAGATGCAACTGGTAACAATGTGGTATTTAATGCAAGTGCCACACTTGTTGTTGGATTAAAGCAAGATTTAGGCAGCGACCAGACAAAAATTAGTAGAGAGATTACAAGTATTGATTTCGATAATTTACTAAAATCCTATCCTAATCCTTTTACGAATTCTACAATCCTTGAATTGATGGTTGTAAATCATGGGTTGCTAAGATTTGAAGTATATAATATCAATGGACAATTAGTCTCCAATTCAATTAATGAAGAAGTAGAAGAAGGATTATGGAAATATGAACTTGGAAGAGAATTGAATCCAGGATTTTATTTTGTGAGAGCTACGATTAACGGAGTCACTTATAGTTTAAAAGTTATCAAAGAATAATTTACTCAATACCCCAAATGAGTCCACTGCATTGCGGTGGATTCTTTATTTTTGCGCTATGCATTTACCCAATCAGGCGGATACTATCTGCGCTTTAGCAACAGCACCAGGACTAGGAGCTATCGCTGTAATACGTGTTTCTGGTCCGGATACTTTTAGAATTATTGAAACTGTTTTTAAAACGAAGAAGGGTAAATCGAAAGACTTTAATTCAATTGCTTCACATACACTACACTTTGGCGATATTGTTTTAGATAATCAAACGCTCGATGAAGTATTAATAAGTGTTTTTAAAAATCCACATTCATACACAGGGCAGGATACAATTGAAATCAGTTGCCATGGATCCACTTATATCCAACAGCAAATATTACAATTACTTCAGCAGAGAGGAGCACGATTAGCGGAGCCGGGAGAATTCACATTAAGAGCTTTCTTAAATGGCAAATTGGATTTATCGCAAGCGGAAGCTGTAGCAGACTTGATTGCTTCACAACATGCAAGTGCTCATCTAACGGCTATGCAGCAACTAAGAGGAGGCTATAGTCATGCGATACAAGAATTACGCTCACAACTTTTAAATTTCGCATCGCTTATTGAATTAGAACTTGACTTTGCCGAAGAAGATGTGGAGTTTGCAAACAGAGATCAATTAGCGAAGCTTGTTTTTGAATTATTGAAATCGGTTCGCACCTTACGCGAAAGTTATGCAACTGGTAATGCATTAAAGAATGGGATTCCTGTAGTAATCGCTGGTAAACCGAATGTTGGTAAGAGTACTTTGTTAAACGCGCTCTTAAACGATAATAAAGCCATTGTAAGCGATATTGCAGGTACTACAAGAGATGTGATAGAAGATCAATTAGTAATTGATGGATATCGTTTTCGATTTATGGATACTGCGGGTTTGCGTGCAACAGGCGATGTGATTGAGAAATTAGGTGTGGAGCGTTCGTATGAATATGCGCGCAAGGCAAGTATCATCATGTACTTGTGCGATCCACAACAAAGCACAGCTGATGAAATATTAGCAGAAATTACAGATTTAGAAAACAAAGTCGGGGAAGATAAATTCATACTAACGGTTGTAAACAAGTGCGATTTATACGATGAACAAAAATTAGCATCCTACACTACTTTGCCTAATGTAATTTTCATTGCAGCTAAAACGCAGTTGCATTTAGATGAATTAAAGAAAAAATTAATACATGGATCAGGAGTTGCTAGTCGTGAGAATGAAAACCAGCTCGTAAGTAATGCCCGCCACGAAGGCGCACTAGCAAAAGCAGAAGAAGCATTAGTCAGAGTAACTGATGGAATGCAAAGTCATTTAACCTCCGACCTACTCGCGTTAGATTTAAAAGATGCTATTTACCATTTAGGATTGATAACAGGTGAGATCTATACAGATGATTTATTAGGGAATATCTTTAGTAAATTTTGTATCGGAAAGTAAGAAACCACAAATTACTTTAAAGTCCCAAGTAGTTACATCTTATATTCAATTTGAATTAAAAGTCAATTAATAATTTCTTTTAATATCAATATTCATTTGAGTAAAGTATATGTTAAAACATAATAAGTGCCTTTTATTTCCTTAATCGAATATGAAACGGCTATATTTAAATTTGGCAACATAAAATATGCGGAACCATTGCCAAATAATGGCTCAAGTCCTGTTTTCTTTGAATATTCTTCAATTTCCTTTTCTAGTTTTCGTTCTGCTAAATTTCGTGTAACGTATGCATCTAAAAAAATAATTCCATCTAAAATATTGTTTTTAAAAACATATGATATCATATTGCCATTTTGAACGCAATAAGTCAATACTTCACCCTTAGTAACTTCACATGGACTGATAGTGTTATTTTCAATAATTTGATTATAATTTTTTCTACCTAAATCATAAATATCCGGCATTGATATATTACTGCTATTACCTGTTTGAGCCAATAATATTGTTTGTGATTGGAAAAACAAAATAATAATAAATAAAAGGCATGAATTAATTTTCATAATTTTTTTTGTCAAATATATTACAAAAACCAGTTAATTGTTATAAATTTTAACAATAATTTATCGAATTTCCTAAAACCTATTCTGTTTTCTTATTCTATGGAATTAGTTGTAAAAGGCGCAAGGAAACTTCTTCCTCCCATGCCTTGGATGAACTATTCTAAAATGACTGATGATGATGTGAAAGCAATTTTCGCTTATCTAAAAACAATCAAGCCAGTTAAGAATATTGTTCCCGAGCCAATTGCGCCTTAAAATATTACAAATTTAACGTATTCATAAAAACCGAAGATAGCTTTCAAAGTTATATTAGATCCAACCACTCGCTTTAGATTTAAAAAATGCTAATTATCATTTGGGTTTGATAACTTTCGAGATTTACACCGATGATTTATTAGTAATTACTTTTAGTGGATTTCATATTAGCAAATAGATTTTAAAAACATTACCCAATTAAATTATAATTGTATTCACATCACCAATAAATTATCAAAGACAATAAAAACAATTTATTTCCTCAAACTATTTTATACCAAATAGTATAATACTAAAGAGTATAAGCAAAAGGTAAATATAGGTTTAGAAGATTTTAGAGAGTGTTAGAATAAGTACAAAATCAAAATAAAAAAACAACTAATTTCTTCAGATAACGATTAATACATTTAAAGAAAAAATTAACTAATAACCTGCCGAAAAAGAAGCAACTACAACAATTATGAGTCCTACCCAAATACCTGCTGCAGTACCAAATCCAGTAAGTGATTTAGCTACCTTTTTTCTGTGTGCGCCCTTTTCATAGCCTTTTAAATAATTTTCGTTATTAAGCAATGCTGGGTTTGAAGTTCTAAAATTTTCGCGATTCGGTTTTACGGAAGCAAGTATTGCAGTAGTGGGAATACCAAAGGGAGGATAAATCAATGTCGATCCAAAAGACCCCCAGAATACACCGTTAGTTCTAAAATACAACTTGGCATCAGCTTGTCCTTTCCTATACATCACCTCAGGATTTTCATTTGTCGCAACTGGTGATTCTAAATTAAATACATCACGTGTTCCATTAGCATACTTAAGAATAAAAATTGTTTCCTTTGGAATAATCCGATTGGACACAGTATCAGAATCTGCTAGCTGACAAACAATATAAGTGGGATTTACTTCTGTGATTTTGCAAATTAGCTCATCACCATTCTTCAAAAGGATAGTGTCCTTGTTAACCAAAGTATCTTGAGCCTTTGTATTAATCGCAGCGCAAACAAACAAAAACAAAAGGAATATTTTTCTCATAAAATAATTAGCGCACTCTTGTATTAAAACCAACTAATAGACTAACTCTAATTCCTGTTGGAACTCTATCACCATTATCAGAAAAAAACGCATTCTTTACAGACGGAACTACTGCCAGGTTGATTGGGTAAACAATTTTTCCTGATTTTATTGAACCTCCTACAGCAAACACCATCCCTACTCCACCCACTGATAAATTCGGTCCCATACCAAACTCAAAACCTTCTTTTCCTCTTATACCAAACAACATACTGGCACTAGGTAAAAACAATCCTTGTTCAACACCACCAACTAAAAACACCCACTCTACTAAACCAGATGTTTCATTGGGTGCAGTAAATAATCTAGTTTCTAACTGCCAACCAAACTGCGAAACAACACCTTGATAATCTCTGCGCTTCAAATCGTCTTTTATAGAACCATCGCCAAAAACAGTTACTCCAACTCTAGGTCCGTTATAACGGATACGATCATAGCCCAAAGACTCATCAACATCATTATAACTAATATTTTCCTTTGTTAACGTCGTTTTTACAAAAGTATCTTTCGATCCATTTTCATATTTAATCATGAAAACATCTGTCTTTAATAACGTATAAAGCGGGCCATCGATATTCTCCCATTTCTTAAACTTAATTTCATTAACAGTTAGCTCCTGAACTTTAACGCGCATCTCTGTACCGTTATTCATAATTAACAAATCTTGAGCGTAAGAAAAGCTAAAAGCACCAACAGCAAATAAGATTATAAGTAATAATTTTTTCATTGTATTTTGATAAGTAATATTTACAAAAATAAAGATTTGAGACCGAAACTAACGAACAAAAATGGTCTTAAAGTGATTTTTACAATTCAAATAAGAAAATGATGTAAATTGATAACTGAATTTTGTAATAAATAAGAAGATTTCTCTTTTAATAGTCAAAAACTAAAGATTTTAAACCTACAACTTTATGCTAGCAATAATGGACAAATGAATTAATATTTTGAAAAATCTTTTACTTAAAAACATCATTTGAAATCCCTTTATTTATTTGATATTTTGAAATCACTATTTCTATTTCACCTTTTTTAGGAACATTCGTTTTAGCAGCTGATTTTTGCGTAGAACCATCATCAAAATCGAATGTGATTCCCTTAGGTAATTTATAATCTTTGGTATTGAATGAAAAGATGATTTTATCAGGCAAGCCATATTTCAAATAATTGCCATAAGTCATCTGAAGTTCATAGGTGCCATTTTCTTTGGTAGTCGTACGACTTTTTAAAATTAGCGCATTAACAGGATCAATATAAACTGTAGTTAAAACTAAGTCGCCGGTATCATCATCTGGCAGCAGCTTTAAAACCTTCACATTTGTATTTGCTATTTTATCATCACCTGCTTCAATAACTGTAAATTTATTATTACTAAAGATGTTGTTTAAATTAATACTCATGGATCCTTTCGGAACAAACGACATCCCGTTTTCACTCTTTAATTTAAATTTATTGGGATTTTTAAAATACAACTTCACTTTCGCAATTGGTAATTTCAAGAAAGCAACATTCGTTTTCATTTTACCTTCTGCCTCGTAGTCTGTTACCTTATCTAATTTTGCTTGAACATTTTTCAATAGTGCATTATTGACTTGTCCGAATGCATTGCAATGGCAAATTAAAATTATAAGTAGAACTCTAAAACTTATCTTTATCATGATAGTCGTGTTAAGAAAGAATATCTTTTTTTCTAAATGAAATGATGGCCATCGAAAGGAAAAATCCAATATGACCTAATAAAATGTAAATGCTCTTTTTAATAGCTGGCCAGTTTTCAATGCTTCCTTTGATGGGTTGATCGGAGCTATCTAAGCCAATATAGAAGAACCCTTTCCAGCCTACTAGATAAGAAGTAAATAAATAGGGCTTGACATTTCTATCAATCACCGGAATATTCATATTTGAGACGATGGTAAAAAACAAAACAATACATACTGTCGCTACAATTGGTCCGATGGAATTTTCTGCAAAAACAGAAAGTAACAACCCTAAAGCCACAATAACAGTTAACGCGATAGCTGCATAACCAAAGGCTGCGAAATATCTCCACATGATATCATCTTTAGTTATCTGAAGTATAAACGATTCTTCCCCTTTCACTCTAAAAACTAACATGTCTTCTTGACCAAAAATGAGCAGACTGAGAAATAATGCAACGATAGCCATCCATATCAAAAGACAAACAGTAAATATAAACGATGCTAAAAATTTCACTAACAAAAGTTGAGTGCGACTTACAGGTTTTGTCAACATTAATCGTAGCGTTCCCATATTCGCTTCTCCTGAAATTGTATCAGCTGCAACCAATGCGACAAGTATTGGAACCTGTATCAGTAAAGTGTTTAATATGATGTAACACATGAAGTACCCGTTAATAGCTTTGGATTTATCAATTTCAAAATTGTCTTGAATGTTTTGCAACATTAAATCCATATAACTCTGACCATCGTACTTAAATGCAAATTGAAAAATCAAAACGATAGCTGTTATAGCTGCAAACGCAATATACGTCCGTGGCCTGGAGTAAATTTTATGTAGTTCAATTTGTAACAGCGTGAACATCTTCTTTCGGATTAGTGAGTTTTAAGAAATAATCTTCGAGCGAATGAAGATTTTGAATTAAGTAAATATCGGTTTGATGAGCTGTTAGATAATGGACTAACTCGGGAATATCAGACTTTGTTATTTCCAATTGAATTTGATTCTGGATAATTGTAAGCCCTTTTGTCCAATTACTTTTGGATAATAACTCAAAAGCTTTACTATTATCACCAGTTTCAATTTTTAAAATAGTTTTAGATGGATCCAACAATTCTTTCACCTCTCCTTCTACTACTTTCTTACCATGATGAATGATGATCATACGATTGGCGATGAGCTCGATCTCGCTTAATAAATGAGAAGACACCAATACAGTTTTATTTCTATCGCGACTAAGTGTTAAAATAAGATTTCTGATATCAGCGATGCCCTGTGGGTCGAGGCCATTGGTTGGTTCATCTAACACAATTAATTCAGGATTATGAACTAACGCTACGGCTATCCCTAAACGCTGCTTCATTCCCTGGCTAAAAGTTCCAACTTTACTGTTATAACGAGATGCCAGTCCAACAAGCTCTAGTTGATCCATTAACAGCGATTTCGATACTTTAATGCCGCTCATTTTCGCGAACATCTTTAAATTATCGTATGCTGAGAGGTATTTGTACAAATCAGGCTTTTCAATAACAGCTCCTACGTTTCGTAAAATTTCATTTCTGTGGGTGTTCAGATTCATTCCGAAAATCTCAATACTTCCTGAGTCTGGCTGAATCAAACTAAGAAGCATTCGTATAGTAGTAGACTTCCCCGCACCATTTTGTCCAAGAAAACCAAAGATATCACCTTGATTAACTTGAAAGCTAAGATTATCAACAGCTTTAAAGTCCTTAAATGATTTACAGAGTTTATTCGTTTGTAATATCGTATTCATAGAAGAAATCATAACAATCTCCTTGAATGAAAGTTTGAAAAAAAGCGAATAGGACTAAATAAAAATCTTTAAAAAATATCCAGCTAAATAAATACCAGGTTATAATTTCAACGCACTCTCCAATGCCAATTCAATCATCGGCTTCAACGATCGCTCACGGTCGTTGGCTGAGATTTCTTCTCCTGTAGGAATAACATCAGATACCGTTAGTAAGGTAGCCGCTGATTTTCCTAAATACATCGCGTTAGCAAACAAAGCAAATGCTTCCATCTCTACCACTAAGCAATTATGTTCTTTAACTACTGCTGGTAGTTCCTTCGACTTACGATAAAAAATATCGCTGGAATGTACTGCTCCACTTTGAATATTCATGTTCATGGCAGCAGCTGTTTCATTAATCACATCGTATGCATTTCCTACATGCTTTAAGGCATTACCCGGAATTTCAAAAGCATATTGAGCATAGGTCGATTCGCTGCACGCAATATCAGTATTGACAATATCATACACACCTATTTCGGGATAATAAGAGCCTGCAGTACCAATACGAATGATACAATCCACATCATATTCATTAAACAACTCGAAAGAATAAATCCCTATAGAAGCGCAACCCATTCCGCTAGCACCAACAGTGATGCGTTTACCCTTATAAGTCCCAGTGTAATAATAAACATTACGTGTGCTGCTCACTAAAACAGTATCCTCTAACCAGTTTTCAGCAATAAACTTTGCTCTTAATGGATCACCTGGCATTAAAACTACCGATGCTATCTCCCCTTTTTTCGCTTTTATGTGTACACTCATTCTTTAAAAATTTACATCACGAATGTAATCAAAAATCAATACAATTTTAAAAAGAAAAGTCCCGAGTTATCCTCGGGACCGTCTTTCAATTATGAGTAGAATTTTATTTATTTATCATTACTTTTTCCTGAACACTTACTTTGTTGCCAATCACTGTCATGATGTAAACACCATTGGGTAATTCATTCACATCCATGGTTACTTTTTGTGCGTCACCATTCACAACTTCATTAACTACACGTCCTTCGACAGTCGATAATTGAATTGTTTCATTTCCGATAAGATTATTGATAGTAATATTGTCTTTTGCTGGATTCGGATAAACACCTACTTTGATAACATTGTTTTCATTCACTCCTAAAATAACAGGCACAACAACATTATCACACCATGTGAATGCATTACCAAGACTATCGAATGTTGATGCACATACTGTATATGTTCCAGGTGCGGTAAATGTATGAGTAGGACTTACCCCAGCTGATGCAGTACCATCACCAAAACTCCAAGCATAACTCCATGCACTTGTTGCGCAGTTGTTATACAATGCAAATGTATAAGTGTTACTTTGTGATAGACTCTGAATAGCTGTAAAAATTGGAGTGCAAGGATTCGATAGCGTACTTACGTTAACAGTCTTGCAGATATAATCGTTACACTGATTGCCATCAAATACATTTAAACATACTTTGTACGAACCATTTGAATATAAATGTTGAGGTACCATCGAACCGCTTGTACCACCATCACCAAATTCCCAGTTATAGTATAAATTAGGATCAGTACTTAAAGGACGAAAAGTAACCATCCCGAAAATGTCGACTGAATGAGCAAAGTCAGCAGTACATAATGCTTGCGAGTTTACACCTGATGAATTTCCTGTTTGTGCAAATGACGCTAAACTACTCAACGAAATTGTTGTAACAGTAAGTGCGATGTTTAATAAAATTTTTCTCATAATTGGATTAATTAATTTGTTTTGACCTTTTAACCCTAATCGCTATTCATTTGTTACCCAATTAGGCGCAGAAAAACAGTCGTTTTCGAATGAAAATAGAGCATTCGATTACAACACTATGACCCAATGAATAAAGATAAATTGTTAATAACGCATTAGCATTACTATATACAAATCAAGAATAGAAATTATCATTGAAATACTAAGGACCAGAGAGGTGTTATTAACAAAAGTACTACACTATTTCATAGTCAAACCTTACAAAATCTTACAAAACAAGCATTTTAGTACTACAATAAAAAAACGCGTAAAACTACAGTTAACCATAAAAACATTATCAAAAAATAGTTGTTTAGGGTAGTATGAAAAACATTCTACTAATCGGAGCTTCCTCAGCAATCGCAAAAAAGCTAAGCGAAGATTTAAATCAGAAAAATTATACTGTTTATACCATATCAAGATCAGCGCTTGAAACAGCCAATCATTTTACCTATGAAGGGTCCATAATGGATTGTGAATTACCAACGTTTGATATTCCCCTGGATGGACTCGTTTATTTTCCAGGCACAATCAATCTAAAGCCTTTTAAATCTTTAAAGGCTAGTGATGTTCAACAGGAATTTGAAATCAATGCATTGGGAGCTTTCAGATGCATACAACATTACATAAAGAACCTATCGATGTCGGATAATGCATCTGTAGTATTATTTAGCTCTGTAGCGGCACAAACAGGAATGCCTTTTCACAGCAGTATTTCGATGAGCAAAGCTGCAGTTGAAGGATTAACAAGATCACTAGCTGCAGAGTTAGCTCCTAAAATTAGAGTGAA
>CAMBYJ010000031.1 GCA_945872015.1 Chitinophaga pinensis
CAGTCGCAGTGTCGAGGATAGGGCCTCCGCCACTGCCATCTAATAAAACAGTTGCATTTTGAGTAGTAGAATTTCCACCTGTTGGAGTTCCATCAAACCATGTCCACTCATAGTTAGCAAAACCTGGATCAGCAGTTAACTGAAATGCCGCAGGTTTACAAGCAATTAGTGGTGTTAGAGGAGTTAGTACCGGTTGATATCCATTGTCGAAAACATTGACATCTATAGATGCACTAGCTGAATAATTACATCCGTTTGCATTAGTAGAAGTCGTTAATACGTAAGTACCTGACTGACTAGCCCAAATATTTGGTGTTGTCTGTCCTGAATTCCACGAATAATCGTAATAAGGTCTTCTGTATTTACCAATTAATCTCACTGAATCTCCAGGGCAAACACTTAGGTCGCCAAGTGCAGTAATAAATGGACGAGGTTCTTTAATAACAGTGTAGGGCACAAGATCACTTGAAACCTGGCGAACGCCATTGTACAAAGTAGTTCCAGTTACACGGACGCGATACTGACCTCCTTGTGTAACAGTGATTGATGGATTCGTTTCACCATTAGACCATAAATAACTGAAGGGACCAGTCATGCCAGATGTTACGGCAGTTAGAACTGTTCCATCACATACAGTAGGGCCTGCCGGAGAAATAGACACACTTGCGTTTTGAGCATGAGCTTCGAAAACGAATGTCGCTGTTAGAATAAATAGTAGTGATTTAAGATTCATAAAAATAGTTATTAGTATTTTATTGTTTTAACGGTTATTTCGTTATATATAAGCAAAAGTACTCGGATGCCAAATTGTTTTATTACACTTTTAATAATTTAAATTGCATCTTTTAAATATTGATTTGTTAACAACTGCAAGAGTTTTTAAAATAAAACAGAGAACTATAAAGTTCCCTGTTTCGTTTTATTTAACAAATGTTTTATTAGTTTGTTTTTAAAATTCTTGTAACATTTTTAAACTCACCTTGCTGAACAGTAACCATATAAATTCCGTTCATTAAGTTTTTACCAAATTGAACTGTGTTTTGACTTCCATCAAAATTAAACATATCAATTGTTCTTCCACTTAGATCGGTAATTGTAACTATAGCAGGTGTATCATTTACGCTATTGTTTAATACAAGGTTGAATTCTGAGCTTGACGGATTCGGGTAGATTTGAGCATCAACTACAGAACCATCTAATCTTTCGGCATATGATAAAGTAGTGTGATTTGGACGTAAAGTAGCGATACCAATTTGACAAGGATTACCATAACAATATCCGATACCATCAATCACCGGACGAACACGAACATTGTAGAAATTCGAAACTTGTAATGCTGGCGTTACATCAGCGAAACGACACCATTGATCATTCGAAATGTGTGTCCAAGTAACTCCTGGGTTTCCTGTTTCTTCAAATTCAAATTCATATTGAGGAGTTGATAAAAACGGAAGAACAACGTCACATTTGATGCTGTCATTACTGTTAAAATTAAAAATGCCACAATCTTGACTTCTTAAGCTGATTTGACGAATTGAACGAACAACTGTACCTGCAGAAGTAAATGAACATGATCCATTTAATTGAACTGTCAAATAAACAGTTGCAGTATCTAATACTGCTCCACCAAGACTTCCATCCATTAAAACAGAAACAGACTGATTTGATGATGAGCCACCTGATGGGCTGCCGTCATACCAATTCCAAGCATAACTAGAAAATCCAGCGTCTGCGCTTAAATCCACATAACCAGGTTTGCAAACTGTTAAAGATGTTAAAGCATTCACTGCTGGCTGATAACCAACATCATAAACGTTGATATCGACTAAAGCACTCGCTGAATAATTACATCCGCCAGCATTAGTTGATGTTGTTAAAACATAAGTACCTGACTGACTCGCGAAAATAGTAGGATTTGTTTGTCCTGTATTCCATGAGTAGTTATAGTAAGGTCTTCTAAATTTACCAACTAATTTAACTGAGTCTCCTGGGCAAACATTTGTGCTGCCTTGAACTGAAATAGTTGGTTGCGGTTCTTTGATTACAGTGTATGGTACAAGCGCACTTGAAACCTGGCGTACGCCATTATACAATGTTGTTCCAGTAACACGTACACGATATTGTCCACCTCTCGTAATTACAATTGAGGGTGTTGTAGCTCCATTTGACCATAAATAAGCGAATGGTCCAGTCATGCCAGAGGTGTTTGCCGTTAGTATTGTTCCATCGCATACTGTAGGGCCTGCAGGTGAGATAGATACTGAAGCATTCTGTGCATTTACATTCGTTACAAATAGTAACAATAATGCGCCAATGCAGTTAAAAGTAAATGATTTGGTCATAGGGTTTTTGTTTTAAATTTAAGACTATACAATTATATGGTAACAAATTTACGGAATGCTTTTTTGGAAGTAAAGAAAAATTCAATGTTTTTTGCCTTTTATACACATAAGTGGTGTTAATAAAGGAAATGCTTGGGTGAATTTTAATGTTTCTTAATTTAATTGAAACTCTATTTTTATATTCTCGAAGAAAGGGCTCAATGTTGAAATTTGCCAAATGCTTAATTGTACTGTGTTTTGCATTCTCTGTTGTTTACGGACAACGGTTGAATGTGGTTAATTATAGTCAGAGTAATGGGTTGCCGGGTAATCAAATAAATGAAGTAATTCAAGATAGGAATGGATTAATTTGGATAGCTACAATGTCAGGGGTTGTCACATTCGACGGGAAAAATTTTTCTGTTCCGGATAATTGCCCTGACCTTGTAAATAATCCAATAAAGTCAATTTATCAGGATTTGAAAGGGAATTTATGGTTTGGCTCAATAAGAAAGGGGTTGTTTAAGTTTTCTGGGACTAAACTTTCGGTTTTTAATACCGACAACGGATTGCCCAACGATGTCATTAATGTTGTCAACGGGGATGGTAAAAATGGTGTTTGGGTAGGAACCAATGATGGACTTTCGCATTACGATGGAAAAGAATTTATTAATTATACTGTTCGAGATGGCCTTCCAAGTAATATCGTTTTTGATATCCTCACTGATCAAAATGATAGGGTTTGGATAGCAACTGCAAATGGTGTTTCTGTTTTTATAAATAATAAGTTTATTAATTATTCTTCGGGAGTGGCAGGATTTAATAGCAATATCGTTTATTGTGTGGAACAATTAAATAAAGATGAATTTGCATTCGGGACATACGATGGATTGTCCGTTTTAAAAGGTGATAAGTTTTATAATTATAATAGTAGTAACGGAATACCTAATGATAGAGTCGAGTCATTATTAAAAGATGATGATGGAGTTCTTTGGATTGGAACATATGGTGGTGGGCTTTCCAAAAAAATAGGTGAACAATTTGAAGTTGTAAGACTAGGTGAGAGCGTAAATAGTAAAATTATAACATCATTATTAAACGATCGAGAAGGTAATTTCTGGGTTGGTACTTGGATGGGTATATATAAATATGATAATAACAGATTTGTTACCTATAACGCAGAAGATGGCTTGGCAAGTAATAATATTCTTTCAGTATTTTATGATTCTAATACAAGCCAGGTTTTATTAGGTACGCTTGCCGGTGGACTTAATATCATAAAAGCTAGTAATGTACTATCGACAACATTAGTTGGTAACAGTGTTTGGTCAATTGAAAGAGAAAATACATCCTCTTTTTGGTTAGGCACAACCAATGGTCCTGTATTATATGATATTTATCTGAATAAGTTTGAGAGTCCCATTACAGAGCTGCAAAATACAATTGTGTACGCAATTAAAAAATCAAGTTCAGGTGCCGTCTATTTTGGAACGGATAAAGGTTTGTATAAATATTTCGGGCGGCAGCTAACATTGATAAATGCCCGCAATGGATTAAAAAACGAAAATGTTAGGACCATTTATGAGGATGAAAATAATGTGATTTGGGTTGGTACTATGAAAGGAGTGTTTCAACTTAATAATGATGTTGCAACTTCTTTTAATGATTTATTTAATTTGAAAAGCACACCAATCACTTCTATTATTAGCGATGGAAAGGGCTCTGTAATAATTGGTGGTTATGATTTAGGTTTAATTGTTTTTAATAATGCAAGACCAGATCAACAAAAATTATGGGTGTTAGATGCTAATAATGGACTTTCAAACAGTAAAGTTCTTTTTACATTGTTCGATAAGGATCAGTTTCTTTGGATTGGTACTACCGTAGGTGTCGATCGCTTAGATTGGAAATCGTATACAAAAAGTGCAAAAGTAAATCTGCAACACATTAATAAGAGTAATGGTTATAATGGAGTTGAAACAAATGCTGCAATACAAGATAATCAAGGATATATTTGGATGGGTTCTGTTAATGGAGCTATTCGTTTTAATCCCTCTACAGGATTTATTAAAACTTATCTTCCTACTTTATCACTTTCTAAGGTGCAGCTATTTTTTGAAGATGTTGACTGGTCCAAAAAGAATTTTAATGTCAATTCTCATACAGGATTGCCTGTCGATTTAATTCTTAATTACTCAGATAATAATTTGAATTTTGTTTGTAGTGGTGTATTTCTAACTGCACCTGAAGAGCTACGCTATCGCTATTTTTTAGATGGTTTTGATGAGAATTGGTCGCCATTAACAAAATCAAATTTTGCAAATTATTCTAATATACCGCCAGGTAAATATACTTTTAAAGTACAGGCTACGGCTAACGGGTACGACTATACGATGCCTGTTACTTTTTCTTTTGAGATAAAAGCACCTTATTATAAAACCATTTGGGCATATTTATTTTATATTATTACAATATCTTCAATAGTTGTATTATGGTATCGCTATCGTACTCGAGCACTTAGAATTGCTAAAGAAATTTTAGAAGATAAAGTGGAAGATAGAACGAAAGAATTACAAGTGAAGAATGTTGAGCTCGAAAAATTATCGTTGGTGGCATCAGAAACAGATAATGCAATTATGATTTTTGACGCTGATAAACAACTCGAATGGGTAAATGCAGGTTTTGAAAAGCTGACGGAATTTACTTTAGAGGAGTATAGAAAAAACCGAGGCGTTTCGTTAGATGAAATTTCATCTAATAAAGACGTGCCTGTTTTTATTAATGATATCATCAATGAAAAAAAATCGATTGTTTACGAGTCTGAAATATTAAGTAAGTCGGGCAAGCACTATTGGCTTTCTTCTACTTTAACTCCCATATTTGATGGAGATGGCAAGTTGAAAAATATTGTTGTGATTGAAACGGATATCACACTTCGTAAAAAAATGGAAGAGCAAATTAAGGCTGCATTAGAAGAAAAGGGTTTATTGCTCCGCGAAATTCACCACCGTGTAAAAAATAATCTTCAGATAATAATCAGTTTGTTTAATTTACAAACCAGTTATATCGATGATGATAAAGCTTATCAGGCGTTAAAAGAAGGTCAGGATCGAATTAAAAGTATGGCTCTTATTCATGAACGTTTTTATCAGTCAGATGGTATTTCTAAAATCGACTTCGATGATTATTCCCGTAAGCTAATCGAATATCTTTATTCTTCATTTAAAATAAATCCAAGTTCAATTGTTGTAGATATTAAAATTGAGAATGTACGTCTTGATATAGATACAGCTGTGCCATGTGGATTAATCATTAATGAAATTGTTTCAAATGCATTTAAACATGCATTTAGAGATAAAGAAAAAGGGCATATTGACATTTTATTAAAGAATGCAATTGATGGAGAATACTATCTGGAAATAAAAGATGATGGTATTGGTATGCCAACTGATTTTAAGTTAGAATCAGCGGACTCGCTCGGGTTTCAACTTATTCAGGCATTGTCGGATCAGTTGGATGGTAAATTGGAATTGTTAACTTCGCCGAATAACGGCTTAACTTATAAACTGAATTTTAAAAACATTAGCTAATACTATACTATGAGCAAAACCAGAATTCTTGTTGTTGAAGACGAAAGCATCGTTGCTAAAGATATTCAACGTACTCTTGAAAAGTTAGGATATGAAGTACCTGCAACTGCATCTTCTGCTGAATCAGCATTTCAAAAGTTAGAGGAGGTGGAGCCAGACCTGGTTTTTTTAGATATTAAGTTAAAAGGAGAACAAGATGGAGTGCATATCGCAGAGCATATCAAAGACCGTTACGATATACCTGTTATTTTTCTTACTTCGTTTGTTGATCAGGATACGATTGATAGAGCTAAAGTAACGGAGCCTTATGGTTATCTTGTTAAGCCATTCAATGAAGGAGATCTTAAAACTACTGTTGAAATGGCACTATTTAAGTTCTCAAAAGACAGAGAGCTTAGGTTGTCAGAGCAGCGACTGTCGAATGCTCTAGGTAAAATTGAAAATGCTGTTTTTGTAACTGATCAGGATTTACGTTTAAATTACATCAATGAAAAGGCCCTTGCTATTTGTGGTGGATTAAGTGGTATAGATTCAGTAGGCCTAGATATTTATTCGCTAATTGGAATAGAAAAGGAGGGAGGTGTTAGTATTTCGAAGGAAGATTTAAAAAGCACGGTGGTTAGAGATAATGTACTTTCGTTATCCAATGCATATGTTATAATTAAAAAAGACAATAGTAATATTCCTTGCAACTTCACTGCGTCCGCTGTGCGCGATGAAAAAGATAATTTTTTAGGAGTAGCAGTTGTTGTTACTGATGCAAGTGAGTCAAACACTCCTGCAACAAATCAGGCGAATCCTTCTACGGTAATGGATAATCAAGTCGTGCAAAATTCATTCTTTGTGAAGAAAGGATCGATGCTCGTTAAAGTTTATTTAGATAATGTGCAATGGATTCAAGCAATGGATAATTATGTAATTATTCAAACTAATACTGATCAATTTATCATTCATTCAACAATGAAGGATGTTGAGATGAAATTACCTTCTTCTAAGTTCTTACGTGTACATCGTTCGTATATTATTCCGCTGGAAAAAATTACCGTGTTAGATGAAAATTCTGTATTGATCGGCGATAAAACAATTCCTATTGGAAAGTCCTACAAAGATGTATTTATGTCGAGATTGAATTTCTTATAGTGATTTGATATAAAAAAAGAAACGCCCGGAGGTGAACTCTGGGCGTTTTTAGTTTGTACTATTCTTTAATTATTCTTCTTCGCGCATATTGTGAAATACGTTCTGCACGTCTTCATCTTCTTCAATCTTTTCAATCATCTTCATCACTTCTGCACGCTGCGCATCACTTACATCTGCATAAGTTGCAGGTATACGATCTAACTCTGCACTGATGATTGCAATTCCTTTTTCTTCTAATGCTTTTTGCATCGGACCAAAATCAGAGAATGAAGTGTAAACAGCTACTTCGTTTTCATCAGATTCAAATTCTTCAGCACCAAAGTCAATTAATTCTAATTCTAAATCTTCTAATGTGCGAGTTCCTTTTTCAATTGTAAAAATTCCTTTGCGGTTAAAAATAAAATCCAATGACCCTGTTTTACCTAATGAACCCTCTGCACGATTGAAGTACATACGGATATTCGCAACAGTTCGTGTGTTATTATCAGTTGCAGTTTCAACTAATACAGCTACACCATGTGGTGCATATCCTTCAAAGATTACTTCGTCCATTGCTTTTGCATCTTTCGCTGCTGCACGATGAATAGCTGCTTCCACACGATCCTTTGGCATGTTCAATGCTTTCGCATTTTGCATAACCATTCTTAATCGTGGGTTTCCATCAGGACTAGATCCTCCTAATTTTACTGCGATAGCAATCTCTTTTCCGATGCGAGTAAATGCTCTTGCATTTTTTGCATTGTTTGCAAATATTTTATGTTTCCTTTTTTCAAATGCGCGTCCCATAGTGAACTGAATTTATAAGGTTAAATATAATTGTTTATACGTTAAATCTGAAATGCATTAAGTCGCCATCCTGCACAATGTATTCTTTCCCTTCTACGGCTAATTTACCTGCATCGCGACAGCCTGATTCAGAGCCATACTTTAAGAAATCATCATAATGAATTACCTCTGCTCTGATAAATCCTTTTTCGAAATCTGTGTGAATAACACTCGCCGCCTGAGGTGCTGTCATACCTTCGTGAATAGTCCATGCACGAACTTCTTTTTCACCAGCTGTAAAATAGGTTTGAAGCTTTAATAATTGATAAGCGGTTTTAATCAACTTCGCAACGCCTGATTCCGTTAAGCCTAAGTCATCCAAAAATGCTTTTCTATCTTCGAAGCTTTCTAATTGCGATATATCAGCTTCGATGGCTGCTGCAATAATTAGTATATCTGCATTCTCTCCTTCTATTGCTTTACGTACAGCATCTACGTGTTCGTTACCATTTACAACAGAACCCTCATCAACATTGCAAATGTAAAGCACTGGCTTGGTAGTTAACAACATTAGGTCATCAACTATTTTCCATTCTTCTTCAGTTAATGGAGCCGAACGCGCAGATAATCCTTTTTCTAAATGCGCTTTTAATGTCAGATAAATTTCAAACGTTTTTTTTGCTTCTTTATCGGTTCCAACTTTCGCAGCTTTTTCAATTCGCTGCATTCTTTTCTCTATCGTTTCTAAATCTTTTAATTGTAACTCGATGTCGATCGTTTCTTTATCTCTTACAGGATTAACCTGTCCATCAACGTGCACAACATTTGGATCGTCGAAGCAACGCAATACATGTAAGATTGCATCGCACTCACGAATGTTTCCTAAGAATTGATTTCCTAATCCTTCACCTTTACTTGCACCTCGTACAAGACCTGCGATATCTACAATCTCTACTGTTGTAGGAACTACACGCTGTGGTTTAACTAATCGCTCTAATTCGTTAAGTCTGTCGTCTGGTACTGTAATTACACCAATGTTTGGTTCTATTGTGCAGAATGGAAAATTGGCTGCGACAGCCTTTGCATTCGATAAACAATTAAATAAAGTCGATTTTCCAACATTGGGTAATCCAACTATCCCACATTTTAATCCCATGATTCAAATTTTAAGTCTGCAAAAATAATTTAAAAAACGGAATAATCAGCCCTTATTTTATCTCTAAAAAAGTAGTTTGAGGCAGTTTTGATTTAATCTTCGAAGAATTCAACCTGATGGAGTCGCAAAAACTCTTTGATGACAGATGAATGCACACATTGGCCTACGTGTAAAAAGGGTGAGTTGCTGACTTTTTTTACTTCGCTACCAAATGGGATTTCATAATCAACTAGATCAAAACCTAAGTGTAAATGCTTGGTAGAACTTTGCATTCCATAAATCACACCTTCGTGATCGAATAATGGTCCGCCACTCTGACCTCTTAAACCAGGAGAGCTCATTTCGATGCCAACTATTTTTCCATTAGGGGCCAGCATTCGCGTAACAATACCGTCTATCGGAAAGCTTGGCGACCATGCAATTCCTTCTTTAGTCCATTCAATTTCGTCTGTTTTGTAACTGTACTTGAAATTGTTGAACTCAGGGAATGGGAATCCTAAGCGACAAAGTTGTTTACCTTGACGTATGTCATTGTCATCCGACTTGAAACGAGCATGTCCTTGATATAATATTTTGGTAAACCCTTTAAATACTAAAATTGCTAAATCCTGAGAAGGATGCATATGACAATCCAGCGAGGTGATTTTATCAAAGCATCCTAAAAAGCTTTGCTTCATTTGAACAATTGAATTATCTCTGAAATTAAATGCAGCCTCAATATCCTTTAGGTTGTTGCTGTAATTTTCATCGTTCTTTAAACGAAATCGCTTTTGTGAAAAAAGTAAATATTGCTGATTAATTTGCTCTGCTTGAAGAATATGTTCTGCTACATGTCGGCAGGTAATTGCAACGCCCTTATCATTCACAAAAAATAAAGTAGCCGATCCTGGCATGACGTGATTGTTTGGGTACAATCGCATGATACTATGGATGGGTTTTGTGAACCTGCTTACATCTTCAATTGCTCTTACAAACATTTTTCTATTTTTACATCCGAAATCAAAACACACAAACTTATGAAAAGAGAAGTTAGTTATGGCCTTTATTACGGTGGGTTTTCAATACTGTGGATGTTAGTAATGTATGTCACAGAATTGAATCGCTCTGCCTCTGCAAATTCATTGAATTATGTTAGCTTGTTAGTTCTAGGTTATTTTATAATCCAATTTGTAAAAGAAGTTAAGTTAGAAAACGAAGGATATATTTCCTTCTCTAAAATTTTTAAAGGTGGTTTATCAATTGGAACATTAGGAGGAGTTATTTCATCAATTTTCTTCTATGTGCAGGTTAAATTTATTGATACTGGTTATGTTGATTTTATCTTGAAACAAGCAGAGATTGAAATGCAACGAAAAGGAAACTCTGAAGAAATGATTGAACAAGCTATGTCAATGGCCGAAAAGTGGACAACCCCTGAAGTGTTTTTACTAATGGGAATAGTAGGTTCTTTGTTTATCTCTTCTTTTGTTTCTGTAATCATGGCTTTCATCATGAAAAAGCCAAATCCAAATGAGATAGCTTAATTCTGAATAGAAAACTCTGCAAATGAAAACGTCCTGTAGTATTTACTTCAGGACGTTTTTTTATAAACTCTCGATGGTCTCTTTAATTATCTGAATACACTCTTTCAATTGTTCTTCGTTAATTACCAATGGAGGCGCAAAGCGAATAATATCTCCGTGTGTTGGTTTAGCTAACAGTCCGCGTTCTTTCAACTTTATACAAACCTCCCATGCATCAACACCGTCTTTTTCTTTTATCACAATTGCATTTAACAATCCTTTTCCTCTAACAGCAGTAACACGATCTGAATTTATTTCGCTTAATCCTGCTCGTAAAATAGCACCTAATCGTTCAGCATTCTCAGAAAGTTTTTCATCTATAACTACCTGCATAGCCGCAATTGCAACTGCACAAGCTAACGGATTTCCACCATAGGTACTTCCATGTTCACCAGGCTTAATGGTTAACATGATTTCGTTACTCGCTAAAACAGCAGAGACAGGCATAGTGCCTCCGGATAATGCTTTTCCTAGGACTAAAATATCGGGCTTCACATGCTCATGGTCGCAAGCTAACATCTTTCCTGTTCGTGCTATTCCTGTCTGAACTTCATCAGCAATAAAAAGCACATTGTACTTTTTGCATAATTCAGAAACTCCTTTTAAATATCCTTCATGTGGAACAACAACACCAGCTTCTCCTTGAATAGGCTCAACCATAAATGCAGCAACATTTGGGTCGCTGATTGCTTTTTCTAATGCAACTAAATCATTGTAAGGAATTAAATCAAAACCTGGCATATAAGGACCATATCCATTATAACTTGATGGATCATTCGATGATGAAACAGCAGCTAAGGTTCTTCCCCAAAAGTTTCCTTCAGCAAAAATGACTTTGGCTTTATTTTTTTCGATGCCTTTTACTTCGTATCCCCAGCGACGAGCCAATTTAATTGCTGTTTCGCCTCCTTCAACTCCAGTATTCATTGGAAGTAGTTTATCATAACCAAATAATTCAGTCATGAACTTTTCGTACTTGCCTAAAACATCATTGTAAAATGCTCTTGATGTCAGCGTTAATTTAGCAGCCTGTTCCGCCATAGCTGCAATTATCTTCGGATGACAATGTCCTTGGTTT
>CAMBYJ010000032.1 GCA_945872015.1 Chitinophaga pinensis
GTTGAAATGATGCGCAACAAAATTGATCCTTCGGGAGAATTAGAAACTAGCGCATTCGACAATTGTGATATTCAGTTTACCGATTCATTAGATGTATTGAGAGAAGCTAATTTTTTTATTGTTGCTGTCCCTACACCTATCGACGATCATAACTTACCAGATTTAAAACCATTATTAGGCGCAAGTAAGTCGATTGCTGCTGCATTAAAGAAAGGAGATTACGTTGTATATGAATCAACGGTATACCCAGGTTGTACAGAGGATGATTGCATTCCGGTGTTAGAAGATATTACAGGATTAAAATACATCACTGATTTTAAAGTAGGATATTCTCCAGAGCGTATTAACCCAGGAGATAAAGAACATACATTAGCAAAAATCACTAAAGTTGTTTCAGGATGCGATGCTGAATCGGCTGATGAAATTGCAAAAGTGTATGAGATAGTTGTTGAAGCAGGAGTACATAAAGCAAGTTCTATTAAAGTAGCGGAAGCTGCAAAAATTATTGAAAACACACAGCGCGATGTAAACATTGCTTTGATGAATGAGCTATCTATCATCTTCAACAAAATGGGCATTAACACCTATGAAGTATTAGAAGCAGCTGGAACGAAATGGAACTTTTTAAAGTTTATGCCAGGCTTAGTAGGCGGACATTGTATTGGTGTTGACCCTTACTACTTAACATATAAAGCACAAGAGTTAGGTTATCATGCACAAATTATCACATCAGGTCGTTATGTAAATGACTCGATGGGATTTTATGTTGCTAAGCAAACAGTAAAAAAATTAATTGCATTAGGCATCGATATCAATAAGAGTCGTGTACTGGTAATGGGCGCAACATTTAAAGAAGATGTTGAAGACATTCGCAACTCGAAAGTCGTAGATGTAATCAACGAGTTTAAATCGTACGGTGTTGCAGTTGATGTTATTGATCCGCGTGCAAGCAGTGAAGAATTAAAACACGAATACGGCTTTGAATTAGTAGCGGAAGCAGGAACAGGATACGATGCAATTGTTGTAGCTGTTAATCACAAAGAATATAAAAACTTTACAGAAGCTGATTTCAAAAAATTAGGTTCTGATAAAGCAATAATTGTAGACTTAAAAGGAATTTTAAGAGGCAAGATTAAAGATTTAAACTACTGGAGTTTATAATTAATGAATAATAAGCAACGCATATTAATCACAGGAGGAACCGGCTATATTGGTTCACATACTGCTGTGGAATTAATTCAAAAAGATTATGAGGTGCTTATTATTGACAACCTTTCTAACTCTTACGAAGAAGTAATTAATTCGATTGAAAATATTACAGGAACGAAACCTGCATTTTTTAATATCGATTTGAATAACAAAGAAGTTGTTGATTTATTTTTCAAAGAAAATTCAATTGATGCTGTTATTCATTTTGCAGCTTATAAATCAGTAGGCGAAAGTGTATCACATCCTTCAATGTATTATCGTAATAACATTAACTCGTTGTTGAATGTTGCAGATGCATGCAATGAAAAAGGGATAACAAAATTTGTTTACTCGTCATCATGTTCTGTTTACGGTGAGCCCGATACGTTACCAATTGATGAGAATGCATTAATCAAACCAGCGGAAAGTCCGTATGCAAATACAAAAAAAATTGGCGAAGATATCCTTCGTGATATTTCAAAAAGCACAGTATTAAGTACAATTGCATTGCGTTACTTTAATCCTGTTGGCGCACACGAAAGTGCACTGATAGGAGAATACCCTGTTGGTACTCCTTTAAATTTATTTCCTGTTATTACACAATCTGCTATTGGCAAACGCGGACCGATAACTGTTTTTGGCAGTGATTATAATACAAGTGATGGAAGTTGTGTTCGCGATTATATACATGTGGTTGATATAGCTCGTGCGCATGTGATAGCTATTGAGCGACTACTTAACAAAACTACTGATAGCAACTTTGAAATTTTCAATTTAGGAACTGGAAATGGTTTAACTGTATTAGAAGTCATTCATGCATTTGAGAAATACAGCGGATTGAAACTAGATTATACTATTGGCGAAAGAAGAGCGGGTGATGTAGAGAAAGTATTTGCTGATACAAAAAAGGCGAATGCAGTTTTAGGTTGGAAAGCCACGCATGATTTAGAATCGATGATTACATCGTCATGGGAGTGGGAAAAAAAATTAAATTCTTTAGGTACTAATTTTTCAAAAGTCACGGCTTAATTTATGAATAAAAAAATATTAATCACTGGCGGTGCTGGCTTTATAGGCTCACACGTAGTAAGACGTTTTGTAAACAACTATCCATCTTATCACATTTACAACCTTGATTCGTTAACGTATGCGGGCAATCTGGCGAACTTAAGAGATATTGAAAACGCCTCGAATTATACTTTTATAAAAGGTGATATTACAGATAGTGATTTAGTGCAATCTTTATTTACTGAGCATAACTTTGATGGTGTTATTCACTTGGCTGCTGAGTCACATGTTGATAGAAGTATTGCTAATCCGATGTCGTTTGTTACAACAAATATTATTGGAACGGTAGTATTATTAAATGCTGCTAAAGCAACATGGAATGGCGACTTCGATAATAAATTATTTTATCATATCAGTACAGATGAGGTTTATGGTAGTTTAGGTGAAGAAGGATTTTTTACTGAAGAAACAAAGTACGATCCGCATAGCCCCTACTCAGCATCTAAAGCCAGCTCTGATCATTTAGTAAGAGCCTATCACGATACTTATCAATTACCAATTGTGATTTCCAATTGCTCGAATAATTATGGATCATTTCAATTTCCAGAGAAATTAATTCCACTTGCTATTAATAATATCATTAACAATAAACCTATTCCTGTTTATGGCAAAGGTGATAACATTCGCGATTGGTTATTTGTAGAAGATCATGCAAGTGCTATAGATGCTATTTATCATAACGGATTGCTTGGTTCAACTTATAATATTGGTGGACATAACGAATGGAAAAATATTGATCTGATTCATTTGCTTTGTCGCATTATGGATAAGAAGCTAGGGAAAGAAGCAGGAACGACTAGTAAACTAATCACATTTGTAAAAGATCGCGCAGGACATGATTTGCGTTATGCAATTGATGCAACTAAACTAAAGAATGAATTAGGATGGATGCCATCCTTGCAGTTTGAAGAGGGATTAGAAAAAACCGTTGATTGGTACTTAGCAAATGAAGAATGGATCGGTCAGGTTACGAGCGGAGAGTATCAGAACTTTTACGAAAAACAATATCACCAGCGTTAAGAAATAAAAATAGTATTATGTCAGAAATTAAAATGTACGATACCCCTTTTCATGAATCATCATTAGCAAACACATCTGTATTAGTTACTGGTGGTGCTGGATTCATTGGGTCAAACATTGTCACGTATTTACTTGCACATGGTGTAAAAAAAGTTCGTGTATTAGATAACCTAAGCAATGGCTTTTTAAGAAACCTTGAAGCATTTAAAAACAATCCTGCCTTCGAATTTATGGAAGGTGATATAACGGTGATGGATGACTGTAATAAAGCTTGTGAAGGAATCGATTTAGTTACGCATCAAGCAGCATTAGGTTCTGTACCACGTTCAATAAAGAATCCGCTGGCAACTAGTGAAGCAAATACAACAGGATTTTTAAATATGTTACTGGCAGCGAGAGATGCAGGCGTAAAACGATTTGTATATGCCAGTTCTAGTTCTGTTTACGGCGATAGCACTGCCTCACCAAAGAAAGAAGAGAATCTAGGTAATCCTTTATCTCCTTATGCTGTTTCGAAACTTACTAATGAATTGTATGCACGCGTATTTTCGATGCATTACGGAATTGAAACAATAGGATTAAGATACTTCAATGTATTTGGACCTAATCAAGATCCTAATGGGCCCTATGCAGCTGCAATTCCTTTATTCATGAATTCATTGTTGTTTGGAAAAGATGCTGTGATTTATGGTGATGGAGAGCAAACAAGAGATTTTACATTTGTTGAGAATGCAGTGCAGGCAAATATTCGCGCCTTGTTTACAACGAATAACGAAGCATTGAATCGCGTTTATAATGTAGCTGTTTCAGAAGCAGTATCGGTAAACGATTTATATAAAACCATTGCAGAAATTGCAGGCAATAACAAGAAGCCTGAATATGTAGAAGAGAGAAAAGGCGACATTAAAAATTCATTAGCAGATATTTCATCAGCAGTAAAATATCTTGGCTATGCTCCGCGATATAAATACAAAGATGGTTTATCAATAACGGTAAACTGGTTTAAAAACACTTACAACAATGCTTAAATCGATTTTCAATTTATTCTCTTCTAAAAAAGAAGATAGTTTTATTGAAACTGATTTCACTTCCATCGGAGCTGATATGCATTCGCATTTAATTCCGGGCATTGACGATGGTGCTAAAACAATTGAAGATAGTATTGAGCTAATTAAATTTTTACATTCAAAAGGATACTCGAAGCTTATTACAACACCACATATAATGAGTGATTATTTCAGAAATACACCTGAAATAATTCTCAGTGGACTAGAACAAGTAAGAGCTGCTGTGAAAGAAAATAATATTCCGGTTGAAATAAATGCTGCAGCTGAATATTATGTCGACGATGGATTTATCAGAAAATTAGAAGAAGAGAAATTATTAACCTTCGGCGATAATTATCTGCTGATGGAGGTTTCCTATATCAATCCTCCAGAAAACATTAAGGAAGTATTTTTCAGAGCACAAATTTTAGGATACAAACCCGTTTTGGCGCATCCAGAACGCTACCCATTTTGGTATAGAAATGTGGAAGAATATCAGCACTTCTATGATTTGGGAGTTGTGTTACAACTTAATTTAAATTCGTTAAGTGGCTACTACGGACCAGAAGCTAAAAAGATTGGCGAGAAACTAATCGATATGCAAATTATTGGAGCCTTAGGAACCGATATGCATCACGGCAAACATGCGATGGCTTTAGATAAAGTCACGAGGGAAAGATATTTACAAAAGGCTTTTGAGCTTCCCTTAATTAATCGCTATTTATAAGCAAACTTTTAGTTGCGTTGCTTGTTTTAGTAATGTAAGATTTCCTGTAAGATTTGAAGAAAAAAGTCAACTTTCAATTTTTTATTTAGTGCATCTTGCAAGGAGAAAATCATTAAACACAACTACTATGCAACAGTTTGAAATTGAACAGCACTTAAACGTTACCGCAAAGTTTGAACTGGTAAACGGATCAACGAAGTACGGCGTTATCAACAAACAAATTGATGGCGAAAAAATCAGAAACGATTATTACTTCATTTCACTTCAAAACATCAAGAATTTTCAGAAGGCAGTGAGCGCACGTAATTACGAGTTCTGTAAAGCTTTGATGGAAAAAATAAACATCAAGTTTATCAAATCCGTTCAGCCCATTTAACTAACGGTACTGGATACCCATTATTTCTCGTACTTCTTTTACAGTTTTAGAAGAAGATGCGTGAGCTTTTTCCTTTCCAATTTGCAATACCTTGTTTAAGTATTGCTCATCAGCAGCAATCGCCTCGATTTTCTCACGAAGTGGCGCTACAAAAATTTCCATATCCTCGGCTAACTGCTTTTTCAAATCGCCATAACGAATAGTACAACCATTATATGCTTCTTCAAAAAATTGAAGTGTTTCAGGTTTTGAAACTACACTTAACAATGTAAATAAGTTTTGTATCGATTCTGGCTTAACAGAGTTTGGTTCTGTAGGACCACTATCAGAAACAGCACGCATAATTTTCTTCTTTAAAACATCGGGCTTATCAGCAAGAAAAACCGCATTGGCTTCACCTTCTGATTTCCCCATTTTTCCTGTACCATCAAGTCCAGGAATTTTTACTAGCTGCTCCCCAAAATTATAAGCAACAGGCTCTGGGAAATAATCGACATTATACATTCTATTAAAACGATTTCCAAACTGGCGTGTCATTTCAAGATGCTGCTCCTGATCTTTACCTACTGGTACTTTCGCTGCTTTATGAATTAAGATATCAGCCGCCATCAAAACAGGATAGGTTAAAAGTCCTGCATTAATATTATCGGGTTGCTTTCTTGCTTTTTCTTTGAAGGTAGTTGCGCGCTCAAGCTCTCCTAAATAAGCATGCATATTTAAAAGCAAATACAACTCTGCTGTTTCAGGAATATCACTCTGCACATAAATAGTACTCTTCTCTGGATCGAGTCCGCAGGCTAAATACTCAGCCAATACCTGACGAACATTTTTCTTTAATAGAGAAGCATCGGGATGTGTAGTTAACGAATGATAATCGGCAATGAAGAAGAAGCAATTATTTACTTCCTGCATGCGAATAAAATTTTTAACTGCCCCAAAATAATTTCCTAGGTGTAAATTTCCCGTACTGCGAATGCCGCTTACAACTGTTTCCATAGAATGCGAAGATAAGAAAGGTTTGCGATTGTTAATTAGACGATTTTTACCGATTATTATCGGGATTGATGATTTGACAATTTACACTTACAACTTTCAAAGAATTACGACAAGAATCTCTAGTTTGGCAATATACTATTATTGAAACTTCTCCATAACGACAGCAATTTATTTATAAAAAAAATCGCTCAATACCATGGGGGGACGGCAGCCCCACCCCACAGTAAAAGTAAACATCTGAAAATAATTACTCGGTTAATAAGCATTTACAAACGATTAAGTTTATTTGATCTCTAAACTTCAGATTTTGGTTTAAATAAAATTAATTTTCGTTCTCCAAAAATTGATTAATAAAACAACCAATTGATAATAGTTTGTCCGATTGAGATAAATCTGAGAGACAGAAGCTCCGCCGTATCCCGAGAAAACCTCGGGACCACTTTAAATTTAAAGGATCGAAATACAACTGCCAAATTCAAATCAATCTTAACTATTTGTTGTCGGATAATTCGATTTACTAATTCAAATTAAGCTAATTATCTTTTTTAAGAAATCAAGCAAGGAGAAAAACAATCCCACCACAAACCTCAATTTTCATTCTTGTTATTCACTATATTTGAACTGTGGAATCATTAAAATTTATTGCAAAACGAATTTGGTGCGGTTGGTTTTTCCTAACCGGATTTTTATTCTTCCTTCCACTCTATCCTATCTTCTTAATTCTATTAAGTAAAGAAAAATGGTTTCCTTATGCTTTTCGACTAAAAAAAATATGGGCGCATTGGATTATCATTACATCAGGTATTTATTATAAAATCACAATTGATGAAGCACTAGATAAAAACCAGGCTTATGTAATAACACCTAATCATTCATCTTACCTTGATATCGTTTTAGGCAATATCGCCATTCCGAATTATTTTCATTTTATGGGGAAAGCTGAATTAAAAAAAGTTCCGCTATTCCGGATTTTCTTTCGTAAGATGAATATCTCTGTAGATAGAAGTAGTCGCAAGGATTCTCTAAAAGCATTTAAGCGCGCCAACAAAGACATTGCAAAAAAAATAAGCATCGCTATTTTTCCTGAAGCAACAATTCCCGCTTGTAGTCCTGAGTTAGGCCGATTCAAAAGTGGAGCCTTTCGCTTAGCAATACAAAATCAAATTCCCATTGTACCTGTCGTATTTTTAGATAACTGGAAATTGTTTCCCGATAGTGTTGGTAGAAGATTTTTAGTTCAACCTGGACTATCAAGAATCTTAGTTTTAAAGCCTATTCCAACAATTGGCTTAACTGAAAACGATGTTTCTACATTAGAACAAAAAGTATTTCATCTGATGCAAGAAAAACTAATCGAATACAAAGTTATTCCTGAAAAACTACTTCAATAAAAAACCCTGACAATTAATTTTGCCAGGGTTATTTTTTTAGTGCTGTTAATGAATTAAGAATTCACAGCATTGCAATGATCTTCAAATGCAGCCATTAAATTTTCTGCGATCATATCTGCTGAATGTCCCTCGATATGATGACGCTCAATAAAATGAACTAATTGTCCGTCTTTGAATAATGCAATGCATGGAGATGATGGAGGGTAAGGCAATGTGTATTTTCTTGCTTGCGCAACCGCATCTAAATCCTGACCAGCAAAAACAGCGTATAAATGGTCTGGCTTAATCTCACTTCTTTGCAAAGCTAATTTTACTCCTGGACGAGCAGCACCTGCAGCACATCCGCAAACTGAATTCATTACTAATAATAATGTCCCTTTGCTATTTGGAATTGCATCATCTACTTGCTGTGCATCTCTTAATTCTGTAAATCCTACACCGGTAAGTTCTAAACGCATCGGTGCACATAATTGCTCTGGATATGGCATAACTTAATTTTTTAAATGTTGCACAAAGTTATGAAAGCAAATTTCATTAATGCAAGATTCCTGTAATGAATTACCTCTTTTTTTTAAATACTTGCTTTAAGCGGTGGGTATTATTGTAATATCAAAAACAGCAATTATGAACACAACATCTTCACTTCCGATTATCAAAATCAATTACGACCATCAAATTATTGATGCGAACCTGAATGCACTACCCATTCTTGCCAATTGGTGCTGCACAAACGGCTCAACCATTCCCGAAGGAATAATGAGTAAAATTCCATCGCTGGAAATTGCTATGAAAACCAATACGGAACGAGAATGCAAGTTAAAGTTTGGTGATACTGTAATATCATTTGATATTATTCCGTTTATGGAAGGAGGTTATATTGGATTATATGGCTACAAAACAGAACAAGTGGAAGTAGCTATTTATAAAGGACTTCGTGTAGCAGTTTAACTGTTAGACGTTAGGTTGGTTTGAAGGGAACAGCCGGCAATATGCCGGTTGTTCTTATTTTATACCCTACCAAACCTAAAATGTAAGGTTCTTGTAAGAAAATTCGCATTTTTCATCAAACAGAAACAGGAACAACTCGTTATACACCCTTGTTCGCCTGAAACAACCTAAACCATGAGAACTTTAAACTGTAGAAAACTGATTTTATGAACTCGACAATTACGAAAAGCAAAGGGACGAACAAGCAAGCTGTTCCAACAGGACGATATGACAAAGTAATGTTGATTGATGATAACTCCATCGACTTATTCATCAATAAATCGCTCTTAGAAACCAGCGGATTTTCCTCTAAAATTCAAACGTTTGAATCGGCGCAAGAAGCAATTGTACATCTTAGCGTTTGCCCTTTTGATGAACTTCCTAATGTCATTTTCCTGGATATTATGATGCCTGTTATGGATGGTTTCGAATTCTTAAATGCATTTGAAAAACTACCACAACAAGTAAAAAATCATTGTAAGGTAATTATGCTTTCTACTTCTGAAAGTTTTAAAGACCTCAACAAAGCTAATAGCAACCGATTTGTAAAGAAATTCCTGAACAAACCTTTGTCACAGGAAATCGTAGATGCGATTAACGTATAGTTATCGCTTACTCCTAAAATAATTCACAATTATTTCGCTGCACTCATCGGCTAATACTCCTTGAACGTATTCGGTCTGTGGGTGCAACTTTATTCCCTGGCTTAAAAAACCTCTTTTCTCATCTTTTGCCCCAACAACTATTCTTTCGATTTGTGTCCAATACGAAGCACCACTGCACATCGTGCAAGGCTCTAAGGTCACATACAAAGTACATCCTTTAAGATATTTTCCTCCCAATGCTTCTGCTGCTGCAGTAAAAGCCATCATCTCGGCATGAGCTGTAACATCGTTAAGCCTCTCTACCATGTTGTGAGAGCGAGCTATTATTCTTCCATTAGCAACAATCACTGCCCCAATTGGCACTTCATCAGCAACCAAAGCCTTCTGAGCTTCAGCCAACGCCTGTCGCATAAAGTATTCGTCATCTAAAATCATTGGTTAAAATTATTAAAATTACTGATGACAAGTTCTAAACAATACCTATTGAAAAACTAATTTAATTTAACTTTATCCATACAATTAAAACGAGTGATTAAATTATTTTTGTAGAGATGGCTAAAAAGATAGTACAGTTTTTAGATTTTGAAACGGAATACGACTTTCTGCTATTGGGGATTTATTGCGCTTACCGCGATTACAGAATTTGTTTTGAATTAGATAAAGTTTTAGAATTATCCTTCGAAAAGCAAGATGACTTCGAAATTCAAGCGGAAAAAAAAGGATCAACAGGACAGTTTCCAATTTTCTTTGCGGAGAATAGTGATGAAGAGCAGTTTTTTGTGGTTGGAAATAAAGGCAACAATGGGTTGCTAATATCAGAGTTAAAACAGGTTGATTACTTCTTACTTGTACGTAATAATTCCAGATACACCACCAGTCAAATCTTAATAGAAAAAATAAAATCAATTAATATTGTTAGCAGCGTTTTAGAATACTTTCCAGATGAATTAAAATCAGGCGACCTATTTCTATATATCGAAAAAAAAGCAGAGAAACCAACACCTACACATGACTAAAGAACCAAACAAATCAAAAATTGTTGCCACAATAGGACCTGCATGCATGGACCTTTTTACACTCGAAAGAATGATCTTATCAGGTGTTAATATTTGTCGCTTAAATGGATCACATGGAGACCATGCCATGATGCAAAAAATCATCGACAATGTGCGATTGCTAAATGACAAGTTAAATAAACATATTGCTATTTTATTCGACTTACAAGGACCAAAAATTAGAATCGGAGATATCCTCGAAGGCAGCTTTACACTAAACAATGGAAGCGAATTAATTTTAACTCCACATCAAGTAGAAGGAAACGCTGAACAGGTTTTTATTAAATATCCGCAGTTTCATAAGGATGTTAAAGTGGGCGACTCTGTTTTGATTGATGATGGCAAACTTGAGTTACGAATAGAAGAAATTTTATCAGATGAACGCGTTAGAACGAAAGTAATTCATGGAGGAATTTTATCATCACGAAAAGGAGTTAACTTGCCTAATACTGAAATCTCATTACCTAGTCTGACAGAAAAAGATCGTGCAGATTTACTTTTTGCACTTGAAAATAATGTTGAGTGGATAGGATTGTCGTTTGTGCGTAAGCCACAAGATGTAATTGAGCTGAAAGAAATTATTAAAGCGCATAAAAAGAATTCGAAAGTTGTAGCTAAAATTGAAAAACCATCTGCAGTAGATTTTATCGATGATATTATTGAAGTATCTGATGCTATCATGGTAGCACGTGGCGATTTAGGAGTAGAAATGGCGATGGAAAAAGTACCGATGATTCAAAAGATGATTGTGCAAAAAGCTAATCATAAGGCAAAGCCTGTTATCATCGCAACGCAAATGATGGAAAGTATGATTGCAAACTATCGTCCTACACGAGCTGAAGCGAATGATGTTGCTAATGCTGTTTATGATGGCGCAG
>CAMBYJ010000033.1 GCA_945872015.1 Chitinophaga pinensis
ATCCACAGCATCAGATAAAAAACAAGAAATACAAGAGTTGGTTAACAATTGGCATCACGATGCAGCCATTGCAGATGCAGAAAAATATTTTGGTGCAATGGCAGATGGAGCCATCTATTTAGGAACGGATGCTACTGAACGCTGGACAATAAACGAATTTAGTGAATGGTCGAAGAAATATTTCGAGAGTAAAAAGACATGGGACTTTAAAACCAAAGAGCGACATGTTTATTTTTCTTCGGATAATAAAACAGCATGGTGGGATGAGAAGCTTGATACGTGGATGGGCGTTTGTGCAGGAGCAGGAGTGGCAGTGTTAACGTCTGAAGGATGGAAGATTGCGCACTATCAATTAGCGATGATGATTCCGAATGAAAAAGTAAAGTCGGTTCAGGAACTATTAGAACCTAATTCGAAACCCGAACATAAAGAATAGTAATAGATCGATTTATTTTTTAGCGATTAAATCCAATCGCATCATGTAATCGGTTTGTGCTTCTTCACCAAGCATAAATACATGTTTATCAAAAGTGACAAATCCATTTTTCTTATAAAAGTTAATAGCCCTCTGATTATTTTCCCATACACCAAGCCATACTGTTTGCATGTTCTTTTGTTTAGCGACTTGTATCGCATAATCTAACAACTGTTGACCAACACCTTTTCCGTGATAGTTGTTACGCACATAAATGCGTTCTACTTCTAAAGTATTGATATCATTTAATTCTGTTTGTGCTTCTGAAAAATTTAATTTTAAATAACCGATAACTTCGTTTTCTAGAATTGCAAAATAAAATTCGGAATTACTATTCTCCAATTCATTTGTTAGTTGTTCTTTAGAGAAATTATTTTCTAAATAAAGTCGCATGTTTTCTTCGGAAGTTGAAGTAACAAATGTTTCATAAAAAGTATCACGACTTATTTTTTGTAGGTCGTCGATGTTGATAACAGAAACTTTTTCAATTTGAATGGTAATCATGGAGCTTATGAATTAAAAAGTGCTTTCGCTTCTTTCCAAGGTAACATGGTGTTGCTATTTACGCGCTTTGATGATAGGTTGTTTGAAAAGTTCGCCGATTGTTTCATCGCTTGTAAATGAGTTCCACTACTATAAAAAGAATGGATATCTTCTTCCTTCTCCCAAAGCGTCATTGTATACCAGGTTTTAAATTTCCAATCGCAAGAAATTTCATATTGCCTACATGCAGTACCTTGAAGCTCTTTTATGATTTGTCCGTTGAAACGAAAAAACGCAAAAAATTTCAAATACGATTTCAATTCTAATTTTGTGATGGAGACAAACATGTTTATTCTTTAATGAATATAAAAGATTAAGAAATAAATTGTCTAATGCGGTTAACGCATGCCCTTCATTCGCTTTGGCGAAATCATTTTCAGCATTCCAACTTCTGTTTCAGTAAGTGCACGGTATCTTCCACGTGGCAAATCTTTTTTCGTTAAGCCAGCAAACATCACACGGTCAAGTTTTACTACTTCATAGCCTAGGTGTTCAAAAATACGACGTACAATTCTGTTTTTACCAGAATGAATCTGTAAGCCTACCATTTTCTTATCAGTACCATCACCATCGTATGCTACCTGATCTACCTGCATAAAACCATCTTCTAGCTCAACACCTTCTGCAATTAGTTTTAAGTCGGAGGCCTTTACATTTTTACTCAACTCCACATGATATATTTTACGCACCAACGAACTTGGATGCGTTAACACTTTTGCTAAATCGCCATCGTTAGTGAATAACAACAAACCTGTTGTTAAACGATCTAAACGACCTACAGGATAAACTCGCTCTCTGCAAGCTCCAGAAATTAACTCCATCACTGTTTTTCTTGCCGTAGGGTCTTCCATTGTTGTGATATAATCCTTTGGTTTGTTCAGTAAAATATAACGGTGCGTTTCATTCTTCAAACGCTCTCCGTTATAACGAATATCATCTCCTGCCTCTACTTTAGTACCTAATTCTGTAATGACTACTCCATTCACAGAAACAACGCCTGCAAGAATCATTTCATCAGCCTCACGACGAGAGCAAATTCCCGCCATGGAGATATAACGATTCAAACGAATAGCTCCGTTCTCTGTAAAAGTACCGCGTTGCGATTTTTTCGATCGAAACTCTTCGCGCCCTGCTGAATACCCTCTTTTCGATTCGCCCTTATCTGATTTGTTATAAATTCTCTTCGGGCGTTCATCATCTTTCGAATAACTTCTCTTCGGCTTTTCATCATTGTCACGAGAGTAGCTTCTTTTTGGCTTTTCATCATTGTCTCTTGAGAAAGCTCTCTTTGGTCTATCATCGTTGTCGCGTGAAAAACTTCTTTTTGGTTTCTCGTCATTGTCTCTTGAGAAAGCCCTTTTCGGTCTATCGTCGTTGTCACGTGAGTAACTTCTTTTTGGTTTCTCATCGCTATCATTTGAAAAACTTCTTTTTGGTCTGTCTTCGTTGTCACGTGAATAACTCCTCTTTGGTTTCTCGTCATTATCTCTCGAGAAAGCTCTTTTCGGTCTATCGTCGTTGTCGCGAGAAAAACTTCTTTTCGGTCTATCGTCGTTGTCGCGAGAAAAACTTCTTTTCGGTTTCTCATCATTGTCTCTTGAGAAAGTTCTTTTCGGTCTATCGTCGTTGTCACGCGAAAAACTTCTTTTTGGTCTGTCATCGTTGTCGCGAGAAAAGCTTCTCTTCGGACGATCATCATTATCTCTGGAAAAACTTCTTTTTGGTCTATCGTCGTTGTCACGCGAAAAACTTCTTTTCGGTTTCTCATCATTGTCTCTTGAGAAAGTTCTCTTCGGTCTGTCGTCGTTGTCACGCAAAAAACTTCTTTTCGGACGATCGTCATTATCTCTTGAAAAACTTCTTTTTGGTCTATCGTCGTTATCTCTCGAAGGACGTTTTCTGTCGGAAGGAGCATCAAAATCATCCCACCCACCTTGTTTTGAAACACTGTCTTTATCGTTGATAAATCGCGGATTATCGAAATTATTAAAATTGGAACGGCGCGTTTTGAATGAAGCCGGTTTATCATCCTGGTTTCTATCGGAACTTCCTCTTCTTCCTGCTGGTTTATCCTGACTGCTTCTTTTTCTTGGTCCTGGTTTATCGCTGCCCGATTCGTTGCGACGTGGCTTAAAAGACTTTTTCATGTGGTACTTAATATCCTGCAAAGGTCGGAATAAAAAGCCGATAAAACGAATTAAGGATAAAATGCCTCTTTCGTGTGTTCTACCTCAATTTCTTCTCCTAAAAGGTAAACGGTAATTACATCAAATCGAATGTTTAATTCTTGCTTAAATCGCTCCACATATTTCCCTGCAGCATCGGCTAAAAAATTTATTTTTTGATAACTGATAAAGTCTTCCGTTTCACCGTGTCGCTTCGACCTGCGCGTTTTGACTTCAATAATCACCAGATCATTTTTATCCAACGCAATTAAGTCAATCTCTTTATGCTTATAGCGCCAGTTTTGTTCCAAAACATGGTATCCTAAATTTTTAAGAAAGTCTTGCGCAATCAACTCGCCTTGCGCTCCAACTTCAAGATGTTGAATCATATAAAAAAGTTAAGTCTACGTTTTTCCCTACCTCTAATTTTACGTTAGCGCCGAATACTAATGGCAGATTTCTATCAATATGTCCCGAAGGAAAATCGAAACAAACAGGATATTTATATTCTGCAATGGCTTCTGAAATTATTTCCACTGCCGACTTTCCAAACGGAATAGCATTATCGCGCATATCACTCATCCCGCCCACTATAAGTCCTTTCAGATTTTTTAATTTCCCAGTACGTTTCAACTGCATCATCATTCGATCGATGTGATACAAATACTCATCAAGATCTTCAATAAAAAGAATTTTGTTTTCTGTTTCTATATCGCTGGGTGTGCCTGCTAGTGCAAATAACAACGACAAATTTCCTCCAACTAATTCGCCCTCACAAACTCCTTCGCGATTAAAAGGGTTCGTATGATTTTCTGAATAACGGATATTCTTACCCGTTATAATATCGATTATTTTATTTGCAGCCTCTTCATTTCTTTTATCATTCATCAGATTAATCATCATTGGCGCATGCAACGTACAAATGCTGTTATGAATGTTCAGATGAGAGTGAAGAACTGTTACATCGCTGAAGCCTATCAACCATTTCGGATTTTTTTCCAACGGAGTAAAATCAATTTGATCTACTATACGAACACATCCATAACCTCCTCTGGCAAAAATAATTGCCTTTACCTCGGGATCATTAATCAAGGCTTGTAAATCGTTTGTTCGCTCTTCATCAGAACCTGAAAACTGATTTTGACTGTTATATAAATTCTCGCTTTCCTTTACTTGAAAACCTTTTTGAGTTAACCACGCAATGCCATCTTTCATTTCTTCGGTAGAAACTTTACGTGCAGGAGCGCAGATGCCAATCACATCGCCAGGCTTTAGAAACGGAGGAATTATTTTCATATCGCCACGAAAGTAAATCAATACTTCAGAAAATTAAAGAGAAACCCCGATGTGTGAATAAAAATACTCTCTTATCCAACGTTAAAAGTGACAGGGAAAAAGTAAATTTGCAGAGAAAATAAGAGAAGAATGTCAAAATATTTAGTTACAGCAGCCCTCCCCTATGCTAATGGTCCTTTGCATATTGGCCACATAGCAGGTTGTTATTTACCTTCTGATATCTACGTGCGCTATTTGCGTTTGATGAATAGAGATGTGAAGTTTATTTGCGGAAGTGATGAACACGGAGTTCCAATTACAATTCGTGCAAAGAAGGATGGTGTTTCGCCTCAGCAAGTTGTCGATAAATACAACGCAATGATGCGCGATGCTTTTAAAGAATTTGGAATTTCTTTCGATATCTATCATCGTACTTCTGATGCTGTTCATCATGAAACTGCTTCTGGATTTTTCAAAAAGTTATATGACGATGGTGTTTTTACAGAGGAAGAAAGCGAACAATACTTTGATGAAGAAGCCAATATGTTTTTGGCTGATCGATACATCACAGGGACATGTCCTAAGTGCGCCAACCCAGGTGCCTATGGTGACCAATGTGAGAAGTGTGGAACCAGCTTAAGTCCGAAGGAATTAATCAATCCACACTCGCAACTAAGTGGTAAAGCGCCCGTGTTAAAGAAAACAAAACATTGGTATCTTCCGCTCGATAAAATGCAAAACGAGTGGTTGAACGAATGGTTGTTAAGCAAGGAAGATCAGTGGAAGAAATCGGTATTTGGTCAGTGTAAAAGCTGGCTAGACCAAGGATTACAACCTCGAGCAGTTACGCGTGATTTAGACTGGGGAGTTCCAGTTCCGATTCCAGGTAACGAAGGGAAAGTGTTGTATGTTTGGTTTGATGCACCTATCGGCTATATCTCAGCAACGAAAGCATTGTTGCCTAACGACTGGGAGAGTTATTGGAAAAATAAGGATACGAAATTGATTCACTTTATTGGGAAAGATAATATCGTTTTTCATTGTATCATTTTCCCTGCGATGTTAAAAGCACATGGTGATTATATCCTTCCTGAAAACGTTCCTGCAAATGAGTTTTTAAATTTAGAAGGAGACAAAATTTCTACCTCTAGAAACTGGGCAGTTTGGTTGCATGAATACTTAATTGATTTCAAAGACAAGCAAGATGTTCTTCGCTATGTTTTATGTGCAACAGCACCAGAGACAAAGGACAATGATTTTACATGGAAAGATTTTCAAGATAGAAACAACAATGAGCTAGTTGCGGTGCTTGGAAACTTTGTGAATAGAACATTGGTGTTAACAGGAAAATATTTTGATAATAAAGTTCCTGCAAGAGGTACATTAAATGAAATGGACCAATCTTGTTTAGCATCGATAGCTACAATTTCAAATCAGGTGAAAGAGAGCCTAGAAAAATATCGTTTCCGTGAAGCACTGGCAAACATGATGGATTTAGCACGTGTAGGAAATAAATATTTAGCTGATACAGAACCTTGGAAGTTGTATAAAACAGATGCTGCGAGAGTAGAAACAATCTTAAATATTTCGTTGGAAATCACAGCAGCTTTATCTTGTTTATGCGAGCCCTTCCTACCTTTCACAGTCGAGAAAATCAGAGGTATGTTAAACATTCCTCATTACGATTGGGCGAATGCGTTTACGGGAAGTTTAATGTCAACAGGACATACATTAGGTACTGCAGCTTTGTTGTTTGATAAAATTGAAGATGAAGCGGTGCAACAACAGATTGATAAGTTGATGGCTTCCAAAAAAGCAAATGAAGAAGCTTGCCTCGACTCCGCTCAGCAAGCAAAACTCGACTCCGCTCAGCAAGCAAAAATCGACTCCGAAGAAGAGTCTTCAGCATTAAAACCTTTGAAGGAAACTACTACGTATGATGATTTTGCTAAAATGGATTTACGTGTTGGGACTATCATTGCTGCAGAAAAAGTTGAAAAGGCAGATAAATTATTAAAGCTTACAATTGATACTGGCATTGACCAACGAACAGTTGTATCAGGAATTGCAATGCATTTTAAGCCTGAAGATATAGTAGGGCAACAAGTTACATTACTGGCAAATTTGGCTCCTCGTAAATTAAGAGGAATTGAATCGAACGGAATGATTTTAATGGCAGAAGACGAAAATGGCAAATTGATATTTGTTCAACCTACAACTAAAACAACAAACGGAAGCACCATCGCTTAATGAAGAAAATAAACTTAGTCTTGTTTGCCCTGTTATTCATAGCAAACTTCGTTAATGCACAAACGTTACAGGTGTCGCCTTCCCAATTAGTTTTTGGAAGTGTTGATGAATTATCGGTAGATAGTCAACAGGTATTGCTGACTAACAACAACGCATACACGGTAAAGGTGTATGATTATCTTTTTACGAAAGTATATGGTGCAGCGGCTTTTTCGGTTAACCCGCAACAATATTCGTTAGCGCCTGGTGCAACTGTTGGAGTCTGGGTTCGCTTTTATCCTTCGCATAATATCAACCACAATTGTGAAATGATTATTAGAACTGACGGACCAAAAGGTGACGCACGTGTCGATTTAAGAGGACAAGGTCGTTATTCGAATGCCTATTATGATACGACGGAAAGCCTTTCGGAAGAAAGTTTAAAGCAGGCCTTGAAAGTTATAACAGGGCAAGGTTATCGTTCGCTTGGTTATTCACCACCATTCCCTGCTCCTGCTCCATGTGCACGCGATACCATGTTTATGTTAATCGATAATCAGGCGACTAACGGACAAGGAGCTACGCAAAACACAATCGAGTGCGTTTATACTGGAAGACAAATTGTTGGTTACGTTGATAGAGTACAATGTCAGAATACGGCTGATCCATATTATAACTTTAACACAGAACACACCTTTCCACAAAGTTTGTTTTCTTCGTTGGAGCCGATGCGATCGGATATGTATCATTTATATCCCACGGATGAATCAGCAAATAACAAGCGATCAAATTATCCTTTTGGAGTTGTAAACAATCCAACATGGAGCGTTGGCGGTAGTAAGTTTGATCAGAATACAAACATATTTGAACCACGTGATGTACACAAAGGAGCAGTTGCACGTGCCATGTTTTACTTTGTCACTCGCTATCAGAATTACAATAGTTATTTAGATAGTCAAGAACAAATTTTACGTCAGTGGCATAAAACATTTTTACCTTCTCAGTCAGAGCGAAGTAGATGTAATGACATTTATACCTACCAGAAAAATAGAAATCCGTTTATCGATTATCCACAATTTCTAGATCGTATCAATTCTATTTCAAATATTTCTGTGGCTCCATCAAACAATACCTTTCTTTTACCTGAGGACACCATCAATTATGGATTAATAAATAGTAGCGTTCCGAATGTTTATCGTTTCTGGATTGTGAATGATGGTAATCAAGTTATTACTGTTTCAGGACTTACACTCACGCCCAATAACAAACTAACATATGTAAATAACTCAGGAGTGAATGCGACAATTCAACCTGGCGAGTCTGCAGCTATTGATGTTGAATTGAACAACGCAACACTTGGAAGTTTTTCAGGCAACATGAATTTTATCTTGAATGGTATTTCATTAAATACCACTGTACAGGTTCCTATCCGTGCATATGTATCTGTTACCGGTGTTAACGAAAATGAAGGTGTAACAAATAGTATCTATCCTAATCCTGTGAATGATGAGATTTATTTTACTAAGCCTCTGACTAATGCATCATTTATAATTTTCGATGTAAGCGGAAAACAACTTCAAGTGAATAACTCATTTAACGGAAATACGATAGCAGGCCTATCAAACTATCCGAACGGAAAGTATTTTATAACCGTAACGGAGAACAAAACCACAAGCAACTATTCATTCATTAAAAAATAATACTATGTCTGACTTTCACCAAATCATGAATGCAGTAAAAGAATTTCATACTTCTTTTGGTATTGATCATAAATCAGAACCTACAGCTACATTAGACGAAAAAACAATCAACCTGCGCCATCGATTAATGGCTGAGGAAAATGATGAATATTTAGAGGCTGCAAAAAACAACGACTTAGTACAGGTTGCAGATGCTTTAGGCGACAAGCTTTATATTTTGTGTGGAACTATTATTTCTCACGGATTACAGCATAAGATTGTGGAAGTTTTCGAGGAGATTCATCGTTCTAATATGAGTAAGTTGGATGCAGATGGAAAACCAATTTATAGAGAGGATGGAAAGGTGATGAAAAGTGAATTGTATTTTTTGCCAAATATTGAAAGTGTTTTAGAAAAGTAAAAATTGCTCGATTAAACTATCTTTTAAAGTTAAAACGATACTTTATTTTTCATATTAAAAGGATTATTAGTAATTTAGAGCCTGTAATAATAGCCCCCTATAATCATGCAAGGGTGCACAAAATTAATAACACATGAAAAAGACATTATTTATTGCAAGCTTATGCTTGATAACCACATTGGGATATTCTCAAACTAGTCCAACAGATAATTCTGCACCAAAGAAAGAGGAAAATGTATTGCAACCAATTGTGCAAAAGAAAACGGAAGTAGCTTCCCCTTCTGATAAAAAAGCTAAACAAAATAAAACTAAGGTAAAGGCTACTGTACCAAAGGGAGAGCAACTTAAGAAATCAAAAGCGATATCTATGCAATTGATTCAATCTTTATCAAAGTCAGAGAGCACCTTAATTAGTAAGGATGTTTTAAACGAAGCAATGAAGATGATTACTGAAGGTAATGATATAGAAGCGTTGTTTACTGTTTTTCGTATTGTAATGAAAGCTACTCCTGATCAAGCTTATAAATCAAATAACGCTGAAGCGGGTCGCCAAATGACAGGAGAATTTACGCTTGATGTTGATTATCCAGCATTCAATAGTTTAATTATGAAATGGGAAATGTTGTTAAAGCCAGAATGTTTCGATGCTGCATGGAAGACCAACGAAGCCAAGTGGAAAAAAGATATTCAAGCAACAAGTAAAAAATAAAGAACTAAAAACCCTGATGATGAGTCAGGGTTTTTTTGTGAATATTAATTGCTAATACTTCTGAAATTAAGAACCGTCCAACATTGCTAATTTTTATATTTGCAAAACGTTTAGAATGGTCCCGTAGTTCAACGGATAGAATAGGAGTTTCCTAAACTCTAGATAGCAGTTCGATTCTGCTCGGGACTACCATTCTGTCGACACAATATTGAAAAACTGTTTTTCGCATTAATGGAAAAAAACTGTATTCGCCTTTCTGATCTTGCTAAAGAAATTTCAGAAGTTTTTCGAAAGAATTTTTCGATGGAGCGTTATTGGGTTTCAGCAGAAATTCTCGGACTTAAAATAAACAAGGGCCATTGTTATTTGCAGTTAGGAGAAAAAGACGAGAAAAGTACGCAACCTAAGGCAGAGTTTAAAGCAATGATATGGTCGAGCAACTTTAACTTTATACACTCACGTTTTATTGCCGAAACTGGAAACGAGCTTCAGGAAAATATGGAGATTCTTTGTAAAGTAGAAGTACAGTTTCATGAGCGCTTTGGAATGAGCCTTATTGTCCATGATGTAGATGCAGCCTATACCTTAGGAAAAATGGCCATCGAACGTAAAAAAACTGTCGATAAGCTAAAGCAAGAAGGCGTCTATTATTTAAACAAACAACTTGCACTACCATTCGTTATTCAGAATATTGCAGTCATATCATCAGCAGATGCAGATGGCTTCAAAGATTTTACAACGAAGCTGAATGAGAATAAATTCGGATTTATTTTTAATACCAAATTGTTTCCTTCACTCATGCAAGGTGACAATGCACCACGAGATATTATTGCAGCGCTAAATGTTATAAAACAACATGCCTGCTTTGATTTTTTAGATGCTTTGGTAATTGTAAGAGGTGGCGGACAAACATCTAGCTTGAGTTGTTACAACGATTATTTACTGGCAAACGAAGTTGCTAATTTCCCTTTGCCTGTTTTAACGGGTATCGGACATACAGCAGATGTTTCTGTAGTAGATGAAGTGGCGAACCTGAATTTAATAACACCTACAGCAGTAGCTGATTTTATTATTCTACATGCAAATACGTTTAAAGAGCAAATAGATTATTTACGAGATGGTATTCATGCCTATGCAAATCTTTGTATCGAATCAGAGGAAGAAACCGTTGCTGATTTAATGAATGCGATCGTTTCTCTTGTAAATGAAACAATGAATGATGAGAAGTTGTTTTTCGATAATCTTGCCTCTGTAATTAAACAAACCGTTAATCAAGAATTAGTAAGTGAAAACAGTAAGCTCATTTATGCAAAAGATAAAATACGTTTTTTATCAGAAAGTATAACTATGAAAGAATTAAACCAGCTTACCTTTGATGCAAGTTTGCTAAAGAATAAAGTTGGAAATGTAATCAAGCAAGAAGAAGGCTATTTAATAAATGCACAGCAAAAGAGTTTAATTTTAGATCCAATAAATATTTTAAAAAGAGGATTCAGTTATACACTCTATAATAATAAACCTGTTTTTGATGCCAATGAAGTACCTTTGGATAGTGAAATAGAAACTGTGTTTTTTAAAGGAACAATAAAAAGTAAAAAAATTAAATAATACCATGGCAGAGAAAATCACTTACGATAAAGCTAAGGAAGAGCTTGAAAAAATATTAGAAGAACTGGAGAGTGGCGAAGTAGGAATCGATCAACTTGCTAAACTTGTAAAGCGCGCTAACGAACTTATCAAGTTTTGTAAGGATAAATTAAAAGCAACAGACGAAGAAGTAAAAACTATTCTTGAATCATTCGAAGATTAAT
>CAMBYJ010000034.1 GCA_945872015.1 Chitinophaga pinensis
AACATTGGTGCAGATATCGCAGGCATGGGTGCCGTAGGAAATTTATTGTTTCCATCAATTGATCAAAGTTATTTTTCGGTATTGTTCACCGTTATTTTACTGATAATGATTATTTACCTCCCCTATCAACGTATGGCATCGTTATTAAAGAACTTGTGCGTAGTAATGCTGGTATATTTCATCGTTCCTTTTTTGTATAAACAAGATCTATCGGCAATTATAAAAGCTACTTTTATTCCGTCCTTCGAATGGAGCAAAGCATATCTGATGGTAATAGTTGGTATACTTGGAACAACTATCTCTCCTTATTTATTTTTCTGGCAAGCATCGGTTGAAGTAGAGGAAATGAAATCACGAAAAAAACATTTAATCGTGAATAAAAAAATTATTCATGAAATGAAAAATGATGTCGATTTTGGAATGGCAATATCGGGATTAGTAATGTATTTTATAATTCTAACAACGGGCAGTGTTTTATTTCCTTCGGGGATTACGCAAATCGATACTGTAGAACAAGCCGCGTTAGCTTTAAAGCCATTGGCTGGTGACTTGACCTATTTATTATTTGCCATTGGTGTGATTGGAACTGGATTAATTGCTATTCCCGTATTAAGCGGATCATTGTCGTATATTTTTACGGAAACATTTGGATGGAAACAAGGATTAGATAAAAAATTTCACGAAGCAAAAGGATTCTATGTGATTATTGCTATTTCATTATTGGTGGGGTTATCCATTAATTACATTGGCCTCTCTCCTATCAAAGCATTAATTTATACCGCCATTTTATATGGTATAACAGCTCCTGTATTAATTGCAATCATCTTGCACATCTCGAATAATAAAAGTGTGATGGGTGAATTTGTGAATGACAGAAAAACCAACATAATTGGATTTTCGGCATTAATAATTATGAGTGTTGCAGCGGGAATGTTGATTTATTTTCAATTTAACTAAATAAATTATCCTTTTTTAGTAATTATTACGGCTTTTGAAAATAAGATTTCACTTTTTAATAAATATGAAAAATTAACTGCGTACCTTGCAAAAAAAATATTAATGGCCAAATCAAGCAGCACATCTACTAAGAAAGATAGAGAAAAGCGAAAGCAAAAAGAACGTAAAGAAAAACTAGAGAAAAAGGCAGATCGTAAAACTACAAAGGCAAAGACATTCGATGAAATGATTGCCTATGTAGATGAATTCGGACGAATCTCATCAACTCCACCGCCTCAACGACTACCTGTTGATCAGGAAAGTATTGAAATTTCAGTTACTCGTCAGTCAGCCAGTGAAGAAGCAGAACCAAAAACAGGAACTGTATTCTCTTTTGATGAGGCTAAGGGGTACGGATTTATAAAAGACGCTAATAGTAGTGATAGCATTTTTGTTCACTCATCTGCACTAACTACTCCGATTAAGGCAGGCAATAAAGTAACATTTGATGTTGAAAAAGGAGACCGTGGATTTTACGCGGTTAATGTGAAACTTGTGGTTTAATAACCTTTGCTAAATTTTGATTACAACTTCGTAATAAATTTCTATAAAATATTTTTGGGTATAAATAAAAAGCCCATCTAGGTTTTTACCAGGATGGGCTAGTGTTTATTAAAGAATTAAATTACGCTAACTTTACGTTAACTGCATTTAAACCTTTTTTACCGTTCTCGACATCAAAAGTCACATTGTCATTTTCACGGATGTCATCTTTTAAACCACTTACGTGTACAAAGATTTCTTCTCCAGTTTCTGCGTCTTTAATAAAACCAAATCCTTTTGTTGAATTAAAGAATTTTACTACTCCATTTTTCATTTTTTGATAATTTTAATTTATTGAACAACGAAGATACACTTAAAAACCATCTTTTCTACATTTATTCGAATAAATATTATGGATTTCAAATATTTATACGAAAAATGACAATTCAAATCATCTTTTTAGGTGCCAAACGACCGTTTATTTCAACAAAAAGCCTAAGCATCAGGAATATTCGGCTCCACCAAGCATTTTAACTTATCTAACGATTCTTGCCATCCAAGATAGCACATTTCAGAAGGAATTACATCAGGAATTCCTTCTTGGGAGATGATAAGTTCTGTACCACAAACAACTTTGCGGAATTCAATTCTGGTGATTATTTGCCCTGGTAAATTCGGATCATCAAATGCATCGGTATAAACTAAAAGCTCATTGGGAGTGATTTCCAGGTACTCGCCACCAAAAGAGTGACTATTGCCTGATGTGAAATTGGTAAACGACATTTTATAATGTCCGCCTACTTTAAAATCCATTTCATGCACCTTGCCAATAAATCCATTGGGAGGCATCCACGATGCTAATGCATCTGCTTCCACAAATGCTTTATAAACTTTTTCAGTACTCGCCTTTATGATTCGATGAAGTGAAATTTTATTGCCTGACATGTTGTTATTTTATGAGAAGCAAAAGTAGGATTAAATATTATTTCAGGATTTACTATTGCAACTTCAGTAAAAAGCACTAGAAGAATTGCCGTTTGATAATTTACCATCGATTCAAAAGAATCGTAATTGCTTGTAATGATTTTTATAGTTCAAAATAACTTTATTGTTTTTATAAATATTTTTTGATTGAAAAACAGCAATCTCATTCCATGATTTCAAATCTTGAATATATTCTTCTCGATAATCTATCCACCAGCATCTTAATTCGGAACACCATTGTGCTTTGTAATTCGATTTTATTTTGGCTATTAAATACTCGTTATATCTAAAATACAACAACCAAACGCGTCGTGAGCGAATGCATCCGGGACGTACCATTATTTTAATTTTTGATTTCATCCTTCAAATAAATTATCAAAAAATCAGAATAGCCATTTACAAACGTTTAGTTATTATCGGTATCGTTTTATTTGTTTTTTTGACACTTTTATTATTTGTTTTTTTGACACTTTTATTATTTGCTTTTTTGATACTCCTGTTATTTGTTTTTTTGATGCTCGCGCTATTCGTTTTTTTGATGCTCTTGCTATTTGTTTTTTTGATGCTCTTATCATTAAAAACGCCTTGTAATTTCTTTTGCAAAACTCTTTTACTTGGTAATTGAGTTTTATACTCAGCAACCATAGTTGGCGACAAGCTTCTACTTAATGCGTATTCAACTACTTCATGATCTTTATCTTTACAAAGTAAAATACCGATACTCGGATTTTCTTTTGATTTTCGAACATCACGATCCAATGCCTCCAAATAAAAATTCATTTGTCCGATATGCTCCGGTTTAAATTTATCAGACTTCAATTCAATGGCAATCAAACAATGTAATGTTCGATGATAAAAAAGCAAATCAATAAAAAAATCACTATTGCCAACTTGCAGTTTATATTGTTCTGCTACGAATAAAAAATCTTTCCCAAATTCAAGCATTACACTTTTCATTTGTTTTATTAATCCTGTTTGCAAATCCTTTTCATTATGCAAGTATGGCAGATTTAAAAATTCGAACACATAACTATCTTTAAAGGTATTTGTAATGTCATTTTGAAATTCTCTCACCAGTGGTGAGAGTTTTGCATTTCCTATCATTGTCCGTTCAAATAGACTAGCAGAAATTTGTCGCTCTAAGTCACGTTTACTATAGTTTTCTTTAACAGAGAGTTTTATATAAAACTCTCTTTCTTCAATAGTTCTACACCTCGAGAAGATTATTAAATTATTAGACCAACTCAAAACTCTCACCAGTGGTGAGAGTTTTGGTTGATCCTTGTAAGATTCATAAAACTGCTTCATTCGCCAAAGATTTTTATCAGAAAATCCTTTAAATTCAGGCTCGTTTTTTTGAATATAATTGGCTAATTCCATCACGACCCCATCGCCCCATTCCGACCGTTGAATTTTATTACTAATATGTTCACCAATGCTCCAATACAGATTAATCATTTCTGTATTTACAGCTTTAATCACATTAAAACGAGCGTCTTTAATTAATCGGACTACATCCTTAAATCGTTTATCCATAACGTAGAAAATTTACTTATAAGAAGCCATTGAAAAATGAACTTCTAATGCAGGCGCAAATAAACTAATTAAAAATCAAGATAGCCGTTTGCAAACGTTTAGTTTTAAACAAATCAGCATTTTAAGATGTATACTGGCTCAGCCTTTAAAAGCAGCACGCTTCAGACGATCATTGATCGCTAATCCTAAATCGACTTCAGGTAATAAAAAAGCGTAAATCTGGTTTACACTTGAGTCAGCATCCAGCATGCGAAGAAAAGAAAACAAATTAGCCGCTGCTTCTTTATAATTAGCATTAATAGACAAATTAAAAACCTGCTCATTGCCTTTAGCATTGTAATCTCCAAAAACAATTATTGCTGTAGAATTATCAGATTGAAAATCGCTATTTGTATTATTTAAAAGATGTAATGGTTTTTGCGGAGCATAATGACTCTTTAACATGCCTGGTGCTTTAGGGTCAGAGGAAGAATTAATCTCAACTTTTATTTCTCCACATATATTGCGTATATCCTCAAGCGTTAGTCCTCCTAATCTATAGACAACTGGCAGTTCGCCTTCAAATCCAATGATTGTACTTTCAACACCAACTTCACAACTTCCGCCATCTAATATCATCGGGATTTTACTTTGCAACTGATCAAAAACATGTTGCGGCGTAGTAGGACTTATATATCCGAAGGGATTAGCACTTGGTGCTGCTAATGGAAAATTGAGTTGTTGAAGTAATTGTAATGTAAAAGGATGATTCGGCATACGAATACCAACAGTAGCTAAGTCGGAAGTTACTTCATAAGGAATAATCTCTTGCTTTGGCAATACCACTGTTAACGGACCAGGCCAAAAGGCATCCATTAATTTTTGCGCATTTGCAGGAATATGTCGAGCGTACAACGACACATCCGATTTATTTCCAATATGAACAATTAACGGATCGAACGATGGACGTTGCTTGGCATTGAAAATTTCAATCACTGCAGTTCTATCCAATGCATTGGCAGCCAAACCATACACGGTTTCTGTAGGAATTGCAACCAACTGCCCCTGTTCTAATAGAGACTTCGCCTTTTCAATTGAAGAAGAAATAATCGTTTCCACTGGACGAAAATAAGGAATGTCAGTCAATAGTAAAGAGGCATCATAAACAAGACTAATAAGTATCACATTAAAATGACAACTAACCCTTGTTAATCATCGTAGTAATTTGCAGTTTTGTTTAAAATATTACATCCATGGAAAACATCAATAAACACCTAAAAGGCGGAGCTTTTTTAATTAATGAATCGGATTTTAACGCCAACTTTATTCCAGAGGAATTTAACGAGGAACATAAGTTAATGGCTGATGCGGCACATGAGTTTTTGAAGCAGCATGTCGACACACAACTCGATAAAATTGATGCAATGGAACCAGGTCTGATGCCATCGTTGATTGACGAGGCAGGAGAATTAGGATTATTGGGAGTAGCTATTCCAGAACAATATGGTGGCTTTGGAAAGGACTTTATTACATCGATGTTAATGACAGAAGTTTTAGGTGCAGGTCATTCTTTTTCGGTTGCAATGGCTGCGCATACGGGTATCGGAACATTACCTATTTTATATTTTGGAAATGATGCTCAGAAACAAAAATATTTACCCAAGCTCGCTACAGGTGAATGGAAAGGAAGTTATTGTTTGACAGAACCAGGATCAGGGTCAGATGCATTGGCGGCAAAGACGAAAGCGATTTTATCAGAAGATGGAAAATATTATGTTTTGAATGGACAAAAAATGTGGATTACTAATGCGGGCTTCGCAGATGTCTTTACTGTTTTCGCTCAGGTTGATGGAGATAAATTCACAGGTTTTATTGTAGAAAAATCGTTTGAAGGAATTTCTTTAGGAGAAGAAGAACATAAAATGGGAATCAAAGGCTCTTCTACACGACAAGTGTTTTTTAGTGATTGTAAAGTACCAGTAGAAAATGTGTTGGGTGAAATTGGTAAAGGACATTTGATTGCATTTAATATCTTAAATATTGGTCGTGCGAAATTAGCTGCAGCAGCACTTGGAGGAGGAAAGCAGGTAATTAATCAATCGGTGCAATATGCGAATACGAGAACGCAGTTTAAATTACCTATTGCAAAGTTTGGCGCTATACGACATAAACTTGCTGAACAAGCCATTCGAACATTTGCTGTTGAGTCGGCTATTTATAGAGTGAGTGATTTAATAGAAGGTAAAGAAACTGAATTAGAACAATCAGGAAAAAATGCGAACACTGCTTTACTCGGAGCAGCAGAAGAATATGCCGTTGAATGTGCAATTTTAAAAGTAGCAGGATCTGAACTTTTAGATTATGTAGTTGATGAAGGCGTTCAGATTTATGGTGGTTATGGCTTCTCTGCTGATTTCCCAATGGACCGCTCTTATCGCGATTCTCGCATCAATCGAATTTTCGAGGGAACAAATGAGATCAATCGTTTGTTGATTGTAGATATGCTATTGAAGCGCGCGATGAAAGGTGAACTCGACTTAATGACACCAGCAATGGCGGTGCAAAAAGAATTAATGTCGATACCTGACTTTGGTGCAGAAGATGAAACATTATTTAGTGTAGAGAAAAAGGTTTTAGCACAATTAAAAAAATCAATTTTAATGGTGGCAGGGATGGCAGTTCAGAAGTACATGATGTCGTTGGCAAAAGAGCAAGAAATATTGATGAATGTTGCGGACATGGTGATTGATGTTTTTGTTGCCGAATCACTTTTGTTACGTTTACAGAAACTGGTTGTTATGAAGGGCGAAAGTGAATGTGCATTAGAGCTTGATATTTTACGCGTTTACATGAGTGAGGTAATCGACAGAGTAAATGTTAATGGAAGAACTGCAGTTAACTCTATGTGCGAAGGTGATGAACAACGAATGTTGCTTATGGGAATTAAACGATTTACCAAACCATCGTTGTTTAATACCAAAGAAGGCAGACGACGTATAGCCGCAGCGTTATGCGAAGCTAATCGTTATTGTTTTTAATTGATTATTGAGTGAAGAAAATTGCGCTGGGCATTTTAGTTTTATTGCTGATTATTTGTATTTGGCAATATGCTTTGGTTCACTATGCGTTAATACAATTAGCAGGACAACTTTCTTTAATTTATCATACGCAGCCTATCGAAGAAGTTATTAATGATAAAAACATCCCGAAGGAAAAGAAAGAAAAGCTATTGCTGATTGCAGATATAAAACAATTTGCATTTAACCAACTTGGATTTAATTCCAACGAAAATTACACAACCTTTTACGATCAGCATAATCAACCTTTGATGTATGTTGTCAGTGCTTGTCCGAAATATAGCATGCAAGAATACGAGTGGCAGTTCCCTATTGCTGGCACATTTACCTACAAAGGATTTTTTCGTCGTGATATGGCTGATGAAGAAGTTGAAGAAAGAAAAAAAGAGGGGCTTGATGTTTACTTAGGTACTGCTTCGGGATGGTCGACATTAGGTTGGTTAAAAGACCCTGTATTGTCGGGAATGCTAAATAAAAGCAAGGGCGAATTGAGTGAATTAATTATTCATGAGCTGACACATTCATTCAAGTACGATAAAAACAATGTTACCTTTAATGAGAATCTGGCGACATTTGTTGGTCAGAAGGGAGCGTTGAATTTTATCAGCAAGCATTATGGACCAACATCATCAGAAATGAAAGAATACGAAGCCCTATTGCAGGATAATCAATTGTTTGACGAACGAATGACAAGAGGTTATTACGAGCTAGATAGTCTTTACAAATCATTTAATGATTCTACATCCGAAGTTGATAAAAGCCGATTGAAACAAGCTTTAATTGATGAGATAATTGGTTCAATAAACCAACTTAATTTAAGAGATAAAAACCGTTATAACTTAATTGTAGAAAGGAAAAACAAGATTAATAATGCCTGGTTTGCATCGTTTAAGCGATATAATACTTTGCAAATAGAGCTAGTAAGGAGTTTGAATTTGACAGGTGGCGACCTAAGAAAATGGCTGAAAACCACAGATTTTTCACAGTTTTCGAATGAATAAGGTCGAGAAATTAGAACAACCCTATTGTTTTCACCTAAATATTTGGTTTTTCATTCAATAAATTCCCTAAATTCGCTCCCCTAAAACCACAGCAAAAAAGAGCATGGCGATTACAGCAATTTCTAAAAAATCAAAAGCTGCCAAGCAAGTAGCGAAGGCGCTTATTTTAATCGTAGAAGATGACGCTTTACAAGCAGAAATTTTAAAAGATCATCTTGAAAGCAGTACTGAAAACTGCACAATTATAAGATATTCCAGCGGCGAAGAATGCATTAAAGCAATTGGTAAGAAAAAGCCAACTATTGCATTTATCGATTTCAATTTGAATTCGAAGAATAAAAAAGCCATGGACGGATTGAAACTTTCGAAGAAAATAAAGGAATTAAATCCGAAGTGTGAGACTATTCTTTTATCAGACAAAAACACAGAAAAAGCAATTAATGATGCACTGAAGAACTCTTCTGTGAAGTTCATTGCTAAAGATGAAAAATCATTACAATTAGCTTCTGCCGCCGTACAAGATACTACAAATCCTTTTCAGGCAATGATTCAGCGTTTTGACATTGCATCAAAAATTATTGGATTAGAGCAGGACGTTTACAATGTGATTAAAAATCCATCGAAATTAGTTGAGGTTAGTTTACCAATTAAGATGGATGATGGAAGCATTCAAACATTTGATGGTTACCGTGTAATTCACTCTACAGCTTTAGGACCCTCTAAAGGCGGAATTCGTTATTCAACAGCTGTTGATGCGGATGAAGTAAAAGCATTAGCTGCATGGATGACTTACAAATGTGCAATTGCTGATATCCCTTACGGTGGAGCAAAAGGAGGAATTAATTGTGAGCCTTCAAAAATGTCGGTTGGTGAATTAGAGCGCTTAACACGTGCTTACACTGCTGCAATGCAAGATATTTTTGGAGTGGATAAAGATATTCCAGCTCCAGATATGAATACAGGTCCAAGAGAAATGGCTTGGATCGTTGATGAGTTTAGCAAGATTAAAGGAAGCTTTACTCCTGGCATCGTAACAGGAAAGCCTTTACACTTAGGTGGTTCATTAGGACGTGTTGAAGCAACAGGACGTGGGGTATGCACATCAGCGTTAGAGGCTCTTGCAAAAATGAAAATGTCGCCAAAGAAATGTAAAGCGGCTGTTCAAGGATTTGGTAACGTAGGTTCAATTACAGCAAAGCACTTTGCAATGCATGGAATTAAAGTAGTTGCAATATCTGACCATACTGCTGCATTCTACGATCCAAAAGGAATTGACATTGAAAAAGCAATGGCTTACCGTGATAGTAACAAAGGAGTTTTAAAAGGATACAAAGGTGGTAAATTGATTACGAATTCTGAGTTATTAGAATTACCAGTTGAGATATTAGCTCCTTGTGCATTAGAAAATCAGATTACTGCTTCCAATGCGAGCAACATTAAAGCGAAGCTGATTGTTGAAGGTGCTAACGGACCAACAACAGCTGGTGCAGATGAAATTTTAAATAAAAAAGGAGTTATTGTAATTCCTGATATATTAGCTAACGGTGGTGGAGTAACGGTATCATACTTTGAGTGGGTACAAAATAGAACGGGCTATTACCACAGTGAAGAAGAAATTAATAATCGTGCAGACCGTTGGATGAAACAAGCATTTGCTAATGTTTGGAGTGTTTCCACAAAGCATAAAATCTCAATGCGTATTGCAGCTTATGTATTCGCTTTAGAGAAAGTAGCGAAAGCAATTCGCTCGAGAGGAAGCTATTAATTATTAAATAAATAATAAACGCAGGTTGAGTAAAAATCAGCCTGCGTTTTTAATAAAACTAAACCATGACAATTCACCGCGAAGGATATACCATTTTAAGTGTATCGGCAATTATTATGATTGCACTTAATGCAATTACCTACTACACATTGGGAAGCAACCATTGGCTATTTATTAGTCTGCTTGTAATATGTATTGTGTTATACATTTTATTCCTTCAATTCTTTCGCTACCCGAAGCGTAATTTAACATTAGGAAACAATTTAGTGGTTGCCCCAGCTGATGGAAAAGTTGTAGTAATAGAAGAAGTTTATGAAGGTGAATACTTCAAAGACAAGCGACTTCAAGTTTCTATTTTTATGTCGCCAATAAATGTTCACGCCAACTGGTATCCTATTGCAGGACTAATTAAATATGTTGCATATCATAAAGGAAAATATTTAGTTGCTTGGCATCCGAAAGCAAGTACAGAAAACGAAAGAAGTACTATCGTTATTCAGAAAGATGATGGCCGTGAAATTTTATTACGTCAGATTGCAGGGGCATTAGCAAAACGAATTGTTTACTATCCACATGAAAACGACAAAGTGCGTCAATGTGGCGAAATGGGCTTTATTAAGTTTGGTTCCCGAGTAGATTTATACTTTCCGTTAGGAACAAAAATCACAGCGCAAATAGGACAAAAAACTACTGGTGGCGTTACTGTAATTGCAGAAATGTAATTATTATTTATTCCAGTATTGAAGTGCTGTCAGTAAAACAACACGATGAAAAATTCCTTCGTCATTAAAATCGGGATTTGAATACTGCTTAAGTAATTCTACCACTCCTACCTCTCCTACTGCATTTTTAATATTCTGAAATTTTCTGTTACGTTCATCTCGCATCCTAAATGCACGTTGATCAAATGCAGAAAGTGAATCTACATTTACATTGTATTTTAATTTCGCGAAATAATCGCAGTATTTTATACTTCGGATAAAGCTATCCGACGACTTATAATACATTCGATGGAAATAAGTACTTGGTCCAGCTTCAAAAGCACCGGAGTCGCAGGACACCATCGATTTTCGACCTACGGCACTATCAGCACCACACCATTGCAGATCATTATAAAGTGTATTGTTTAGCTTAAACAATTCAACCATATTGGCATTCCAATAACTTAACGGATCTTTTTTATTGACCACAATTTCTGTTTGAATACCACCTGTAATTGCAGCAATACGCTTCCAACCTGCAATGTCAGCTAACTTATTGGCCGACTTAGTAACAAATAAAGAATGAACAATGATTTTCTTATCGACAGCTGTTTCACAAATATTTACATATTCGTAACCGTTAGATGAGACAGAACCATTACCCACAACATAAATCAACTTTAATGCATTATCTTTTTTAGACCACGACATATCAGATACAGCCATAGATAAAGCAGCACTAACAATCTGATCTCCTTTTTCGATAGAAGGTTTT
>CAMBYJ010000035.1 GCA_945872015.1 Chitinophaga pinensis
TTGGTTCTTTTGTAAATAGGTGTATTGTTGAATTGGGTGATATTTTTTCTAAGTCAGCAGGAGTAAACCTCACAACGGAAGAAGGATTAAAAGCGGGAATGGCCTTGATGAAACCCGAACATTTTATTGCGCCATTTTTAGCACATGCAATAGGAACTTTAATCGCAACATTTATAGCAGCACTGATTGCAGTTGACAGAAGAAAAATTATTACAAGAGTTATTTCATTGCTCTATTTTGTTGGCGGTGCTTACATGGTAGCTATCCTCCCATCTCCAACTTGGTTTAATCGACTGGATTTAATAGTGGCTTATTTCCCAATGGGTATTTTAGGATATTGGTTGGCGACGAGGTTTATTCCGGAGGGGAAGGGAGAGGCTAATTCTAATATTAATCGTTAATTTAATTCAAATACCCCCCCCATGAAACTCGCTCACTTCGCCCTTGTCATAGACGATTACGATAAAGCTATTGCTTATTATACTACGGTACTGGGATTTCATTTGGTAGAGGATACTCGCCTCGATGAAAATAAACGCTGGGTGCGAGTGGCTACTACTGAGAATGCAGAGACCTCTATTCTTTTAGCAAAGGCATCCAACGAGGAGCAACAATCACGAATCGGTAATCAGACGGGTGGGAGGGTGTTTCTGTTTTTACATACGGATAATTTTCAGGAGTTTTATGATCGTTTGCTTAAGCACGAAGTAAAAATTATTCGTCCCATCACGCACGAAGCATGGGGCACTGTTTGTGTGTTTCAAGATGTGTATGGAAATCTCTGGGACTTAATTCAACCCGCTACTAACGGTAATGCCTAGGTTCTCTAGCATCGATGAGTATATCGCTTCTTTCGATAAGCCTGTCCAGCAAAAGTTAAAAGAACTCAATCAGTTTATTGCATCCGTTATTCCGTATGCGGAGCCCGTCATCAGTTATAATATGCCGGCTTACAAATTCAATAAGGTAGCAGTGTATTTTGCAGGCTATAAAAATTATATCGGCTTTTATCCAACTTCAAAACCTATCGAGTATTTTAAAAATGAATTGCAATCCTACACACATTCAAAAGGAGCAGTACAATTTAAGTTGAATGAGCCTTTGCCCTACGATTTAATTAAGCGAATGGTGTTGTATCGAATGGAAATGATTTTAAACGAATAAGGGAGCAAAAATTTTGCTCCCTTATTCGTTATAACCTGATTCTTATTTTATTCTTTATCTAAAAACGAATAACGATAGTCGGTAGGAGGTACCAAAGCCTCTTTAATGGTACGAGGAGAAACCCAACGTAACAAGTTGATCAATGATCCCGCTTTGTCGTTTGTTCCCGATGCTCTCGCCCCACCAAATGGTTGTTGTCCTACAACAGCGCCTGTACATTTATCGTTGATGTAAAAGTTACCCGCCGCATTCACTAATTTCTTTGTCGCTGTTTGTATCGCATAACGATCTTTCGCCATAATCGATCCTGTTAAGGCATAGGTCGATGTTGAATCCACTAACTCACAAGTCTCTTCAAACTTATTCGCATCATACACGTAAATCGTTAATACCGGTCCGAATAATTCTTCGCACATCGTTACATACTTCGGATCTTTCGCAACAATAATCGTTGGTGCAATAAAGTATCCTTTCGATTTATCGTAAGTGCCGCCTGCAATAATTTCTACTTCGCTCGACTTCTTCGCATTCTCAATATAGCTTACTAATTTATCGAATGATTTTTCGTCGATAACCGCATTCACAAAGTTTTCGAAATCTTCTGTAGGCCCCATCTTCATCGAAGCTAAATCAGTAATCAAACCTTGCTTCACTGTGTCCCACATGTTCGATGGAATATATGCTCTCGATGCAGCAGAACATTTTTGTCCCTGGTATTCAAAAGCACCTCTGCTTAATGCTGTAATGACTTCCTGCGGATTTGCACTGTGATGCGCAAGGATAAAATCTTTACCACCTGTTTCTCCAACAATACGCGGATACGATTTGTACTTATGAATATTATTTCCAATCGTCTTCCAGATATCTTGGAACACACCCGTTGATCCTGTAAAGTGAATTCCTGCAAAGTCAGGGTGACTAAAAATGACATCTCCTGTTTCTGCACCACCTACATAAACTAAATTGATAACTCCTGCTGGTAATCCTGCTTCCATGAACACTTCCATCAATACATTCGCAGAATAAATTTGCGTGAATGCGGGTTTCCAAACTACCGTATTCCCCATCATCGCAACGCTGGTTGGCAAATTACCAGCAATGGCAGTGAAATTAAATGGCGTTAAAGCAAATACGAACCCTTCTAACGGTCGTTGCTCTACGCGATTGTAAATTCCCTTTGATGATATCGGTTGTTGCGTATAAATCTCTCTTGCATATTCTACGTTGAAACGTAAGAAGTCAATCATTTCACATGCAGCATCAATCTCTGCCTGATAAGCATTTTTACTTTGAGCTAACATGGTAGATGCATTGATCTTTGCACGGTAAGGACCAGCTAATAATTCAGCAGCCTTTAAGAAAATAGAAGCGCGTTGTTCCCATTCCATGTTCGCCCAAGCATCTTTCGCTTTCATGGCTGCGTTAATCGCCGCTGTTACATGCGAGCCATCACCAATAGAATAGGTTCCTAATAAATGCTGGTGATCATGTGGCGGACGTAAATCGCCTTTCTTATTTGTATGAACAGCCTCGCCACCGATGTACATAGGCACATCAATCACCTGACTTCTCATTTCCTGTAATTTAGCTTTTAGGGCTTTGCGCTCCGCACTTCCGGGAGCATAATTCAATACCGGCTCGTTGATAGCAGCAGGTACCTTGTATATTGCATTCGACATAGTAGTAAAATTTTACCGCAAAGGTACTATTTTAATAACTAAAATTGGTGATGCAAGTTACTTAACCAACTAAATTAATTGATTGGCTCTAAGCTGTTTGTTTCGGTATAAAGTAAATACCCTTTTACTTCTTGAAAGCCCATCTTTTCAATCACAGAACAGTATTTCTCAACCTGCTTATTATGTTTGTCATCTTTGCTGCCTGTTTTGAAATCAATAATGATAGCGCTGGTGTCTTTCATAAGTACCCGATCAGGTCTTAATGTTTCTCCTTCAAAGTAAATACTCGATTCATTTTTGATTGCATAATTGGAATCATTGAAATTATTTTCATCCAAAAGTTTTAATGAAAGCAACGCATCTTTCTTTAATCGTTCAACTACCGTAGTATCGTAAATATTGAATTTGATTTTCGTATTAAAAAGCACCGCATCTAACTCCTCAGCTTTATTCATTTTGCTTAATAAGTGATGAAGGTAATCGCCATATAATTGCTCTGCGTTTTTAATTTTATAACTCAACGTAGGCATCACGGATGTCGTGTTTATTAAAGATTGCTGATTAAGTGTGTTATTTTTTAATTGAACCTGCTCATTATTCTTTTTCTCTGAAGCTGTATTGTTTTCTTTAGCTCCAATTACGAGTTGCACGAGAGCCTCTGATTCGTTAAGCAGCGGACTTAATTCTGTATTCGCACGAATTGAAGCGAGTAGTAAATTTCCTAATCGTTTATTGTTGGATTTTAAATTTGAAAAAACATACAACTCAGTTTTTACTCTTGTAAATGCAACATACAATAAATTCAGATTGTCAACATAGGAATTATCAATCTCTTTAAAATAGCTTTTTGAAAAATGAGTGTTTTCAAGTTTTTTAGTGAAAATAAGCGGACTAGCAGCTGTAGCATTATAAGGCGAAGCTGTAGTTTCTCCCCAGATAGTTTGATTGGCTTTGGGAGTGATTTCCCAATCAGCAAATGGCATAATTACAATCGGAAATTCTAATCCTTTTGATTGATGAATAGTAATAATTCGCACTGCATTGTTTACTGTTGGAAGACTAACTGTCCAGTCTTTTGTTTTAGATTTTTCATCCCACCATTTCAAGAAATATTCGATAGAGCCACCTTCTTTCGAAGTGTATTCCATCATCACATCATGAAACTTTTCTAGGTATAAATCGAAATAGTCGAGGCCAGTCAACTTTAATAATTCCCAATAGCAAATATTTACAGGAAGCGTTTTTAATTTATCGATTTCATTTTTAAACTTCAGCTTCACCCATGTTTGCTGATGCTTGTTTATAAAGTTCGCGTTTCGTTCAACAGATGAATCGGCTATCTGTAATTTCTCTGCGAAATAATTTAATTCTTCTTCTAGGATTTGATTTTGGGTGTCGTATAAAAAACGCAGACAACTAATGATAAATCGAACTTTGTTGTTTGCTGTAATCTTTAATGAGTTTCCAGATATGAAATCGATATTGGTTTCATGAAGTAAATAATCAGCAACTTTTACTTCATCATCATTCTTGCGTACGAGTATAGCAATATCGCTAAGTTGATAATTACGACTAATTGCATCCTCAATAATCGCAACCATCTTAGGAAGATTACCTAATGGTATTTGATCACTTTCTTCGGATGCAGTTGTTGTTTCTTCAACTAGTTCATTTTCGGTGGCAACTTCGTTTTCAATTTCAATTTCGTTCTCCTCCATCGCATCTGCTTTTGCTGCTTTGGGATCAATGAAATTAATTTCGATATAGCCCCCTTTTGTTTTTTCGCCTTGATCAGCCTGACGCATATTCGCATCGTCATATGCTTTGTCCAGCGTTACATTTGATTCTTTTAATTTTGATTTTATTTCGTTGGATGTGGATTTGAAAAGTTCGTTGTTAAAATAAATCACATTGTTTTTAGAACGATAATTAGTATTTAAAGGTGTTTCAGTAATACTCTGACTAAACTGTTTTAAGTCTTCTCTAACGCCTTTTAATATCAATTCCATATTTCCCCCACGCCAGCGATAAATCGATTGTTTCGCATCGCCTACAATTAGAGAATCTTTTCCTAATGATAGCGAATTCATTACCATTGGCTTTAGAATTTTCCATTGCGCATCACTCGTATCTTGAAATTCATCAATAAATAAATAGTTGTATGTATTTCCTGATTTTTCATAAATGAATGAAGCATCATCGTCTCTAGAGAAATCTTGAAGTAATTTCGTTGTATCACTTAACAAAAATGTTTGATATTCGTCGCGGTAAAGTTTTAACGACTCATTTAATTTTTCAATTACTCCCGCTTGATACGATAATTTTAAAATTTCATTGATGGTTAGCAATTCAATGATATTAGCAAAGAAAACTTTTTCAAAATCTAATAATGCTGGATGAAGTGTAGCATTTATAAAATCGATCAGCTCTTGCTTTGCTTTTGTTGGAATAAGTTCATCAGGATTATCAATTGTTGCCCTAACTGCCTTTTCAAAATCGAATGATATGATTTTAGTAGGATCCTCAATCAGTTTAAATAATTTAGCTAGTGCTCCTCTCGATTTGCCTTTGAAATCAGCAGCCGTATATCCGTTGTTTTCTACCAGCGATTTAATTTCAATTAACTTATTCAGAATAGCATCTGCATGTGGCTTCTTGCTGTTTTTTAAATTCCTGACATATACTTGATAATCGTTAGCAGATAGTGCATTTGAAAAAGCATTAACAATTGGTCGGTTAATAATCTCTTTAACCATTCCTTTTAGGTCGGACTTTATATTCCAGCCTTTGTTATTATCGATATTATCAATCAGTAATTCTTCGAGCCATTCGGTGAGTTGCTTGTTCTTTCCTGAAAGTTCAAGTACTCTGTCTGTGATGGTGTCTGCAATATTATCAATATCGAGTTCTATCGTGTAATGAATCGGCAACTTCAATTCACGCGATAGTGTTTTCGATAATACCTGAAAATAACTATCTATAGTAGAAACACCAAAAGATGAATAATCATGCAGAATTTTTTGCATCACAATTTCAGCACGCTGCTGTACTAAATCGTCAGCAATTTTTAAGGTGTCAATTAAATGTTGACGATGATCAGATTTTTGACCATTCGATAAAATTAATAGTTCGCTAATAATGCGGGATTTCATTTCTTCCGCCGCTTTATTTGTAAACGTGATTGCTAAAATCCGCTTATAGTCGTTGGTGTTTTTAATTACTTTTTCAAGATACTGTCTGACTAATTGAAAAGTTTTACCTGAGCCTGCTGAGGCAATGTAAATTGTTAACCCCATTCTTATTTTGCTATTTTACTCTTTGTGATTTTATATCCTAATCCAACGCCAAAAACTTGTTTAGATTGTAATCTCGGACCAACACCAACTAATTTCTTTTCGCTTCCGGATCCTTCATAAACGGAAATTGGTGTATTGTCATCATAAATAAATTGCGTTGAGAAATTAGCAGTGATGTATTTGTTAACTTTCATGACCAATATCAAGCTGAAGTTCAAGTCAACATTTTGAGGGTCCTCCAGATAATTAGAGAATAAATCGATTTGAGACATTAACGTAATATTCTCAATTACCTCTTGTTTGTATCTCACATTTAGGTAGGCTCCCATTTCCGTTCTTATGTTTTTCCCGGAATCAACTCCGTATGCTCCTTGGTTTGATAGCATATCATCCAAAACAAACGTGTTTTTATTTGCGATAGGAGAGAGGCAGACTGATAAATGTTCGGAAGGTTTGTAATCAATACCTAAGGACAACACAGTAAATGCTGGAGCTGCAAAGCGACTGATTACAATCGGATCTTCATTGGTATAGTCGTACCCGTTAGCAAATTGAGTTTTGATATTTAGCAAGCCGGTATAATACCATTTCTTGCTATTTTTAACAGCATAACCTAATTTACTTGTGTATTCAATTCTATCTTCATTCTTTTTTAAATCTTCATCTCCAATCTGATTTAAACCATACGATAAATCGATGTTATTATCCCAGACAATATTGTCTTTTTTATAGTTAGCATAGCTATTTAAAAATCCGTTGATAGCGACTGAATTTTCTCCACCAGCAGCCCAGTTAGAAAAACTTACCTGATTAATATTAGCAGATACAAACAATCCTTTTTTCCAGATGGTATCGTTAGCAGTTTGACAAATACCTGATAGGGCAGAAAGCACGAAAAAGGCAAGTAGTGTGTAGTATTTATTCATGTTATTTGTTTTTAAGTAAATCTCTTATTTCTTCTAATAGTATTTCTTGATTCGGTTTTGCAACAATTGTTTCTTCTTCTGCTTTCTTGCGTAGTTTGTTCATCGCTTTCACAACAAAAAACATCACGAGAGCAACCATGAAAAAATCGATGACTGCACTCATAAATTCACCATAGCGGATGTAAACTTCTGGGACAGCTTTCGTAATTATATTTCCTGAAGCATCCAAAACGTCTTTCGAACCATCTTGAATTTTATATTTCAATTCAGAAAAATCTTGGCCTCCAATAATCTTCCCAATTAGAGGCATTACAATTCCATCAATAAATGTAGAGGTGATCTTTGTAAATCCACCTCCAACAACCACACCCACTGCAAAATCAATCAGGTTTCCTTTTAAAGCAAAAGCTTTGAATTCGTCTATTATAGCCATAGTTCTATTATTTATCTTATAAAAGTAAAAAATCCCTTGAATATTACTCAAGGGATTGATAAATTAAGATGATAAATCTAATTAATTTGAACTAGAGCTGTTTTGTTGGATAACTCCTGGCTTTATTCGAATAGCAATAACAGGTAACCAAATTGATTTGCTCGTGTTGTTATTTAACCCGATTCGGTAGTAATTGACTCCAGGATTAGGATTAGAGTCTATAAGCGAATAGGTTCTCAATCCACTCGAAATTCCTGCTGCTTTGATTCTTCCTACTTCTTGATATTCTTTCGTATCGAAGCTACGTTCAATTTTAAAATAATCGGTTCCGTTTTCTTTAGCTGTGAACCACTGTATTGCGACTTCCTTTCCTTTCAAATCTGCCGTAAATCCTAGTAAGTCCATTGGCGAAAAATTCGACTGACCTGTTTTCTTAATGATAATATTATTAATAACTGGCTTGTCGGATTTATTACCATTGATTTTATAACCAATTACGAGATTGTTTTTTTCGTTCCATGTTAGCCTACAATTTGGAGCAGCCTGATTAGACCAGATTAAAATTTTATTAATAAATACTTCTCCTTTGCCTGTTTGTGGGGTGTATAAAAAACGACAATTATAAATTGTGTTATCTGTCAATTCATAAGCAATAGCTTCTTTTACTGCATAGCTTTTTCCATTCGGACCAGTAAGTGTATAATTGATGTTGATACCATCTTTATCAAATCCGAATTCAAATTCTTTTCCACGACTAAAAAATTGTCCGTCTGTTTCAAGCTTATTAAAGTCGATTGAAAAATCAAGTCCATCAGCATTCAGTAATTCATTTTCTTTTAGAACAATTGATAAGTCTTTTCCATTTTTTCCCGCAGCTAAACCACTGAATCCATTTGGTGTCGAAACATAATGAGCATCTTCCGATATGCTTTCAATATCTTCCGAAGTAATCGATTGGCTTTTATCCTTATCATCCCATTTGAAGTTAGTAACTACTTCGCCGTTATTAATGATATCGTTTTCGATAATAGCAGGGTTTTTACCGAGGGAGTCGTCAGAGCTAAAAACATTATAGAAAAATACTATCGAATATTTTAAAACAACAACCGATATTGTAAAGGCAGCAACGTACCTGGCAATTTGCCTTGCCCGTAAATTTTGCCTTTGTCTATTTCTTAGTTTCATATTAAGCACTTACAAATGTTAAATCTTCAACGGTGATAATATTATCTTCAGCCATTAAAGCAGCTCTTTCAATTACCGCTTTTAGTTCACGAATGTTTCCTGGCCAATCATAATCCAGCATAAATGCACATGCATCTTTTGATAATGTCACTTGCGGCATTCTGTTTTCTTTGCAGAAATCGTTCAAGAAACTTTTACCTAATAATAAAATATCATCACCTCTTTCTTTCAAAGGAGGAAGGTGAATTAAAAATCCTTGAAGTCGGTAAAACAAATCTTCTCTGAATCTTCCTTCTTTAACTTCGTGCAACATGTTTTTGTTAGTAGCAGCAATCAAGCGGAAATCAAGTTTCATGATTTTATTACTTCCAATACGTGTTACTTCTTTTTCCTGAAGCACGCGAAGTAATTTTGTTTGTAGACTTAAATCCATCTCTCCAATTTCATCTAAGAAAATGGTGCCGCCATCAGCTTCTTCAAATTTACCAATTCGTTTTTCGCGCGCATCGGTAAAGGCTCCTTTCTCATGACCGAATAATTCACTCTCTACTAGATCTGTTGGAATGGCTCCCATATTTACAATTACAAAAGGCTTACGAGAACGATTTGAATTGTAATGAAGAGCTTTAGCAACTAGTTCTTTACCAGTACCACTCTGACCAGTAACTAAAACAGTCATATTGTTCTTTTCTACTTTTTGAATAAGACGAAGAACTTTTAAGACCTCTTTACTATTGCCAATAATATTTGAGTATTTATTACGATCGATGATTTGATCTTTTAATAACTCTACTTCTTTTCTTAATGTTGAATTTTCAGCTAAAGTATTTACACTTTTTCTGATGTACTCAATCATCATTTCATCTTTGAAAACATATCCATTAGCTCCGTTATTTAAACATTTTAAAACAACATCTGCTTTCTCTTGTCCAGAGCAAATAATAACCTGAATAGTTTGTGAATAGGCTTTAATTTTTGCCATTACAGAAAAACCATCTTCATCCGGTAGATTGTAATCAAGGATTACAATATCAGGATTCTGATGTAAGTTGTTCAAAGAATCTTGTGCATTTTCAAAAGTGAAAATTTCACAGTTCGCGTTGACAATTAGTGATTGTCTTATAACTGATGTAACAATAGGATCGTCTTCAATAATAAAAACCTTTGTATTCATTTTAATGGATAATGGTGTTTAGTTCTGATTCTAGTTCTTTAATGGCATAAGCCATCACTTCTTCAATACGTGTAATCATCGCAGGGATATTCTCTGGGTTTTTTTCTTTCGCTTGACTCTCAATTTTTGCAGCTAATACATTTAATTCTTTTAGGCCGACATAGTTAAATGAAGGCTTTACTTTGTGTGCAGCTAATTTTAGATTCTCCCAATCATCATTAACAAACGCATTTTTGATAGCATTAATTGCGATAGGGGTGTTCGTTAGGAACATAATTAGGAAGTCCTTGTAAAATTGCTCATTATCATCCGATAGCTCTCTGAGAAAGTGCATGTCAGTAAAACGATCGCTGGTAGTACTTTGCATAGATTGACCCTCCTTTAATTTTGACTCGTTAGTGACTTCTACGATAAGTTTCTTAATAAGTTGTTGCAATTCACCAGTTTTAAATGGTTTTGAGATATAATCATTCATGCCTGATGCAATACATTTCTCTCGTTCGCCATTCATAGCGTGTCCGGTAATAGCTATAATAGGAGTAATCGAATTCAATCCGTTAGAGTTTCTAATTAACGATGTTGCTTTATAACCATCAATATCCGGCATTTCAATATCCATTAATATTAAGTCGTATTGCTTCTTACTTGCATAAGCTACAGCATCTTCACCGTTCATCGCAAAGTCATATTCGTAATTCCAGTCCTTTAATATTTTTTCAATAATAAATCGGTTGATGTCGTGATCTTCCGCCACCAATACTTTTATTTGAACAGGAATTCCATCAGCTACCTTAGAATCATTCGTCACTTGAGTTGAAGTGATTTCAGAAATTTTATAAGGAATTTTAATCGTAAATAGCGTTCCTTTATCAAGAGCTGAATCTACATAGATGCTTCCGTTTTGTTTTTCTACAAGTTGCTTTGTAATATTTAAACCAAGTCCAGTACCGCCGTATTTACGAGTTATGTCGAGGCTCGCCTGACTAAAGGTGTTGAAGATTGTTTTTATTTTATGTGCAGGAATGCCTATGCCTGTATCTTTAATTCTGATTTCAAGCATCACATATTTACTCGAACGGTCATAGCAATCAACTGAAATGTCAATACCCCCAAGATTTGTAAACTTAACTGCATTGCCTAAAATATTATTTACTACTTGTGTTAAACGAACAGGGTCGCCTTTGATGCATTCTGGCACATTATTGTTAATGGTAGTTTTAATGTAAATTCCTTTTTCGTTCGATTTAGGAATAAATGCCGCGATGCTTGATTGGATGATATCTCTACTATTGAAGTCGATATCTTCAAATGTCATATGACCTGCATCGATTTTCGATAAGTCTAAGATGTCATTAACAATTACCAATAATGTATTGGCCGATTTTCGAATTAAC